>CALPLL020000159.1 GCA_943324395.2 Rhizobium sp. Q54 | reverse complement strand
GCTCACGCTTGTATTATTGACGGGGTGAGATTGCATAGTGGAAAGCGTTTTACGTACCGACACAATGATGTGGAAAGTATGGAGAAAAACTTGGAGCGTGCTACAAAATTAGCTGAAACGACTGGTGGTGGGATTTTATTTATTACCGAAGGCGTTTTTGGAATGCGAGGCCAACAAGGGAAATTGAAGGAAGTGGTTGCGATGAAGAAGAAATACAATTTCCGATTGCTTGTTGATGATGCTCACGGTTTTGGTACTTTAGGAAAAACGGGAGCTGGAGCAGGTGAGGAGCAAGGAGTTCAAGATGGAATTGATATTTATTTTTCTACGTTTGCAAAATCGATGGCTAATATTGGAGCTTTTGTAGCTGCTGATAAAGAAATTATAGATTATTTAAAATACAATTTACGTTCTCAAATGTTTGCCAAAGCATTGCCGATGATTCAAACGGTAGGTTCTTTAAAAAGGTTGGAATTATTGCGTAATTCACCTGAAATTAAAGATAAATTATGGGTAAACGTTAATGCATTGCAAAATGGATTAAAGGAAAAAGGATTCAATATTGGAGATACCAATACTTGTATTACGCCGGTTTACCTTGAAGGAAGTATTCCAGAAGCGATGGTTATGGTGAATGATTTGAGAGAAAATTACGGAATTTTCCTTTCAATTGTGGTTTATCCAGTTATTCCTAAAGGCATTATTTTATTGAGAATGATTCCTACTGCATCGCATACTTTGGCTGATGTGGAAGAAACTTTAACTGCATTTGAAGCGATTAGAGAGAAATTAGAAAACGGAACGTATAAAGAAATAGCTGAAAAAACTACAGTTAATTTAGACGCTTAATATTTAGAAGTTTAAAGTTTAAAGTTAAAATCCATTTGTAATACGAATGGATTTTTTTATAAGTTTTTTATAAAAGTCTTTCTTCGACAAATAATTTTAGGATCGAAGTTTTTCCATAGTAATTGAATGGCTAGATTGTCAGCTAATTCGGGTGTTCGAATACAATTTTGAATTCCTTTTTTGATGAAAGTAGTGTAATATTCTTTAAAAATTATGGCATGTACTCCTTTGTTTTGATAATCTGGATGAACTCCAATAAGGTAAAAAGTAACGTCTTTACTGTTTTTTTTAGCGTTTAATAAATGAAATAAACCAAACGGAAATAGTTTGCCTTTTGCTTTTTGCAAAGCGATTGAAAAACTAGGCATTACAATTGCAAATGCGACTAGATTTCCGTCTTTATCTTCCACAAATTTAATGTATTCAGGATTTATAAAACTGATGTATTTTTTCTTAAAATAGGTCTTTTGAACATCATTAATTGCAACAAAAGAAGCCAATTTTGAATAGGAGAAATTAAATAAATCAAACATTTTATCAACATAAGGAAGTATATCTTTAGTTTTAGTAAAACTCAGTGCTTTCAGTTGGTATCTTTTTTTTATTAATTCTTGGGCTTTGTCGAATTGCTCTACTTTGACATTTTCAAATGGAAATTTATTTTCAACATATTCTTTTTCTGTTTGGAATCCTAATTTTTCAAAATGTTCGGCATAATAAGGATGATTGTACCAAGTAATCATCGTTCCTATTTGGTCAAAACCTTGAGTTAAAACCCCCACTTTATCTAAATTGGAGAATCCCATTGGACCTTCAATGTGCTCTAAATTGTTTTTTTTTCCCAATTCAATTACTTTTTCAAGCAAAACTTTGGTAACTTCAATATCATCGATAACATCAAACCAACCGAATCGAACCTTTTTCTTTTGTTGGTTGTTTACCTCATTCCAATTTACAATTGCAGCAATTCGCCCTACAATTTCATTGTTTCTATAAGCCAAATAAAAATAGGCTTCCGCATTTTCAAATGTTGGATTTTTAGTTTTATCGAAAGTTTCTAATTCATCGGCAATAATTGGTGGTACCCAAAATTTATTGTCTTTATATAATGAAAATGGGAATTTGATGTAATCCGTAAGTTCTTTTTTTGTTTTTGCCTCTTTAATTGTAATCATTTGCTGTTATTTTGGGGCAGGAACTTCGTCTAGACGTTTTTTACTTTTATCTTTAGATTTTACTTTTCCTTTTTTATCTGCTTTAGATTTTTTTTCGGGAACTCTAAGTAATATTTCGTTGTAATTTTCATCAAAACGCCAAGATATTCCTATTCCACCTACTAGTAATGTAGGGGTATTTTTAAAATTAACTCCAATATTTGCATCCAATTGAATATTCTCATGAATTAAATAGGCAGCACCACCTCGAAGAACATTATCAGCATAATAATTGCTAATATATCCTTGAGTTTCTATAAAACCAATCCATTCTGGAGAAAATCCTCTTGTAAGTGTTGCTATATATCCGTAGGATGGAAATTCAGTACTGATTTTGTCTGCAATAATATTAGTAACAAAAACTGACCTACCCAATTGGTTTTGAGTAATCAGAATTGCTTTTGGACTTATTTTGGGATCGGAAGGAAATGAAAATTCGTTGTTGGTTAAATTTAAATTCATTCCTGCATATATTCCAACTGCAGGAATCAAACTTCTAAATTTGAATTTATGGTTTTTGTCCCAACTAAGCACATCTATTTTTGCCTCATAATTTTTATTTGGATCATAAATTAAATATTTTGCTCCAATTATTGATTGCTTGAAGGCTTTTCGATTGTAATTATCTTCATAACTTTCGAAGTGATCATTTTGATATTGTAAATCCAAATTGAATTCTAATTGTTCTAAAATCGCTCCATATCTAATATTTATATCAGTTCCCATTCCCTTTGCCTGATATTCTAATAGTTCGTGTTTTTCATTTACGCCATAAACGCCCAATTCGGCTTGAATTACTGTTTTTCCAACAGAAAAAGCTGACATGGATTTTCCTGGGCGATTGGAATTGATAACATCTGTATATTGAGCATTACTATCTAAAAATGATAACAAAGTCAATGATAGTAGTAGAAAAGTAATTCGATTCATAAAAATGTGTTGTATAATTTATTCAAATGTACCATATTTTATTATTTATTTAAGAATCATATTTTAAAATTCTATCGAAATTTGTAAAATGATTTATTAAATTTGTAAAAAAATTTTTATAGATGGAAATGGCTTCTTTCGCAGGTTTTATTGAAACTTTATGTTACATATTATTCTTTTACTATGTACTTAAATTTTTGGCACGTTTATTTTTACCTTTTATGGTGAAAAAAGTAGTTGAAAAAGCAGGTCAAAATTTTCAACAACAATATCAAAACCAGCAAAATCAGAATAATACTCAAGATTCTAATCCTTTGAATTCTACCGATTCAAAACCTCGTGAAAATAAAAAAGTTGGCGAATATGTTGATTTTGAGGAAATAGAATAATTGATTTACTATTTGATTTCATAAATTCCTATATGTTTGATTTATTTTTTACTTTTACAAACATCTAAAATTAAAAAATGAAAAGATTAGAAAGAATTTATCCCCATGCAATTGCCATTTTAGGTTTTATTTTAATTTCTCTTATTTATTTTTACCCTGTACTTCAAGGAAAAAAAATTGCCCAATCTGATATAGCACTTTATACAGGAATGGCAAAAGAGCAAATAGACTTCCGAGCAACTGAAAATTCGGAGCCTTATTGGACAAACTCTGCTTTTGGTGGAATGCCTACCTATCAATTGGGTGCAAATTATCCCCATGAATATATTAATAAAATAGACAGCGCTCTACGTATTTTACCAAGACCAGCTGATTATTTATTACTTTATTTTCTAGGTTTTTATGTACTATTACTAGTTTTAAAAGCCGATCCTTTGAAAGCTTTTTTTGGTGCACTTGCTTTCGGATTTTCAACTTACTTAATTATAATTCTTGGTGTTGGTCATAATTCTAAAGCCCACGCTATTGCATATATGCCGATGGTTGTTGCGGGAATACTATTAGTTTTTCAACGTAGATTTTTAGTTGGAGGCTTGTTAACTATGTTTGCTTCCGCCCTAGAATTGAATGCCAATCACCCACAAATGACTTATTATTTACTGTTTTTAATTCTGATAATTACAGTTTTTTATAGTTATAAATTTGTAAAAGATAAAGAATATAAATCGTTGTTTACTGCATTTGGAATTTTTGCAATTGCTGGAATTTTAGCAATTGGTGCCAATGCAACTAGTTTATTGGCTACAGCCGAATATACTAAATACAGTACTAGAGGTAAAAATGAATTGACATTTAGTCCTGATGGTTCAAAAAGCACCACTGATAATGGTATGTCCCGTGATTATATTACAGAATACAGTTACGGAATTTCAGAAAGTTTCAATTTGATTTCACCACGAATTTTTGGTGGTTCCAATGGAGAAAATATTGGAACAAATACCAACATGTATGAATTCTTAATTGGAAAAAGTGTTCCAGAAGAACAAGCCAAAGAATTTGTATCAAGTATGCCAGCCTATTGGGGAGACCAACCTATTGTTGCCGCTCCTGCCTATATTGGGGCAGTAGTTTTCTTTCTTTGCTTGATTGCATTATTCTTAGACAAACGCAAAATAAAGTATGTTTTTGTTGCCGGAGCAGTTTTTTCACTTTTGCTTTCTTGGGGTAAAAACTTCACGTTATTAACCGATTTTTTTATTGATACAATCCCGTTGTATAACAAGTTTAGAGCGGTTTCTTCCATACAAGTAATTTTAGAATTGTGCATACCTGTTCTTGCAATTATGGGATTACAATCGTTTTTTAAAGAAGAAAAAGAGCAGCAATTAAAAGGACTT
>CALPLL020000158.1 GCA_943324395.2 Rhizobium sp. Q54 | reverse complement strand
TGACGTTGCGAGAAGCATTGGAAACTACCAAAATCCATAGTGTGGCAGGAAAATTAAAAGAAGTAGGATTGATGAACCAACGACCGTTTAGAAGTCCACATCACACGATTTCAAATGTTGCCCTCGTGGGCGGCGGCAGTTATCCTCAACCTGGAGAAATTTCGATGGCGCACAATGGCGTTTTATTTTTAGATGAATTACCTGAATTTAAAAGAGATGTTTTGGAAGTTATGCGCCAGCCATTAGAAGATCGCGAAGTTACTATTTCTAGAGCTAAATTCACTGTCACTTATCCTTCCTCGTTTATGCTAGTCGCAAGTATGAATCCAAGTCCGAGTGGTTTTTTTAATGATCCCGATTCTCCTCAAACGTCTTCACCTCACGAAATGCAACGGTATTTGAGTAAGATTTCAGGTCCTCTTTTAGATAGAATAGATATTCATATTGAAGTGACGCCCGTTCCATTTGAAAAATTATCTGACGATAGAAAATCGGAATGCAGTATTGATATTCGAAAAAGAGTCACCGCAGCTCGTGAAATTCAAACTTCACGATTCGAATTAATGGAAAAAGTGCACTACAATGCCCAAATGAGTTCCAAGCAAATTAGAGAATTTTGTGCCCTTGATGAAGTTTCTAAGCAATTATTAAAAACAGCCATGGAAAGATTGAATCTTTCTGCAAGGGCTTACGATAGAATTTTGAAAGTAGCTCGAACCATTGCCGATCTTGAGGCAGCAGAAACTGTAGTTTCATCTCATATTGCCGAAGCCATTCAATACAGAAGTTTGGATCGCGATGGTTGGTTGGGATAAAAAAAGCCGCTTTTCACAAGGCTTTTTGTGTTTTATTCTAATACAAACTCGGAAATTTCAACGGATTATCTTCGTGCATCATTTCGTATATTTTTTCATAAATATCTTCAGTTGATGGTTTTGAAAAATAATCACCATCGGTGCCGTAAGACGGACGATGTTCTTGCGATGTAAGTGTTTTCGGTTGGCTATCCAGTTGGAAATAACCTTTTTGAACTTCCAATATCTGTTGTAAAATATAGGATGAAGCTCCTCCAGGAACATCTTCATCGATCACTAATAAACGATTTGTTTTAGAAATACTCTTTAGAATATCGTGATTTATATCAAATGGCAATAACGATTGAACGTCAATAATTTCAACGTCAATTCCAACTTCCATCAATTCCTTTGCTGCTTGCTCCACTAATCTCAAAGTAGATCCATAAGATACTACCGTAATATCTTTTCCTGATTTAATGGTTTCTACAACGCCAATTGGAGTTTTAAATTCACCTAAATTCAAAGGCATTTTTTCTTTCAATCGGTAACCATTCAAACATTCAATTACCAATGCTGGCTCGTCTGTTGTTAACAAAGTATTGTAAAAACCTGCCGCCTTAGTCATGTTTCTAGGAACTAAAACGTGAATTCCACGAATGGCATTTATTATCATTCCCATCGGGGAACCTGCGTGCCAAATTCCTTCTAAACGGTGACCTCGTGTTCTTATTATTAAAGGTGCTTTTTGACGTCCCGCCGTTCTATAGTGCAGCGTAGCCAAATCATCACTCATAATTTGAATTCCATATAAAAGGTAATCTAAATATTGAATTTCAGCAATTGGACGCAAGCCACGCATCGCCATTCCAATACCCTGACCAATAATTGAAGCTTCACGAATACCAACATCGGCAACACGCAATTCACCATATTTTTCTTGCATTCCTTCTAATCCCTGATTCACATCACCAATATTACCAGCATCTTCACCAAAAACTAAAACCTCAGGAAACTTTGTAAATAAAGCATCAAAATTGTCTCTTAAAATTAATCGGGCATCAACATCAGCTGCGTTTTCATCAAATTCAGGTAATACTTCATTAACATTAAAAATATTATTTTCAGAAGCAGAATACAAGTGAGAACTAAATTTAGGTTGAATAGTCGCTGTAACGTCCTTTATCCATTTTGACAAAGTATTTTTATCTTTTTCTGAACCTAATTTTCTAAGTATTTTTCTAGCCGTCGAAAGGATGTCTTTTCGAATAGGCTCTTTTATAGAAGCCAATTCATTTGTCAATTGCTCAATATAATTACTACTTTGTGATGTTTTAGCAATTTCTCTTAAAATCGAAACCAATTCTGTTTGTTCTGATTTAATTGGAGAAATAAATGCGTTCCAAGCCGCTTTTTTACCTTCTAATACATCATTTTTAGCTTGATTTGAAATCGCGATAAGTTCTTCTTCAGTAGAAAAATTGTTTTCAATCAACCATTTTGTCATTTGCTTTAAGCAATCAAATTCTGATTCCCAAGCCAAACGCTCTTCGTTTTTGTAGCGTTCATGAGATCCAGAAGTGGAATGTCCTTGCGGCTGAGTCAATTCTGTGACGTGAATTAAAACGGGTACATGTTCTTCTCTAGCAATTTCAGCCGCTTTTTTATAAACTGTTACCAAATTAGCATAGTCCCAACCGTTTACAGTTATTATTTCGTAACCATTATTGTTTTCATCACGTTGAAATCCTTTTAAAATTTCGGATATATTTTCCTTGGTAGTTTGGTGTTTTGCATGTACAGAAATTCCATATTCATCATCCCAAACACTCATTACCATTGGAACTTGAAGTACTCCAGCGGCATTTATTGTTTCAAAAAATAATCCTTCAGAAGTAGAAGCGTTTCCTATTGTTCCCCAAGCAACTTCATTTCCTTTATTTGAAAATGTAGTTTTTTGTTCCAATCCATCAACGTTCCTGTATATTTTTGAAGCTTGTGCTAAACCAAGAAGTCGCGGCATTTGACCGGCTGTAGGTGAAATATCTGAACTTGAGTTTTTTATTTTTGTTAAGTCATTCCAATTTCCATTTTTATCCAATGAATGCGTTGCAAAGTGACCACCCATTTGACGTCCAGCACTCATAGGGTCGTGCTCAATATCAGTGTGGCCGTACAAACCAGCAAAAAATTGTTGAATTGATAAATGACCAATCGCCATCATAAAAGTTTGATCGCGATAATAACCTGATCTAAAGTCGCCCTCACGAAAAGCTTTAGCCATCGCTAATTGTGGTACTTCTTTTCCGTCACCAAAAATACCAAACTTGGCTTTCCCAGTCAACACTTCGCGTCTCCCTAACAAACTGCATTCTCGACTTACACATGCTATTTTATAATCGTTTAAAACCTCGATTTTAAAATCTTCAAAAGTCATCGCTACAGTTTCTGATTGCTTCATATTTTATTTCTTTAAATTGAAATCGTAACAAAAATATACAAAATTCATCGATTTACATAATACTTCGAATAAAATACAATTAAATTATCTCTAATGATATCTTAATATCATGACCTATAATTATTAAATATTCAAGTTTTAGGTATTTATACTAAATAAAACCCAATTAAATTGTAATTATCAATCAATTTAATTGGGCATTTAATCTAAATTATCAATCAATATTTTTCTTAGAAATTAGGTGATAAATTGTATTTTTTATAGAAATTATCCAATACTTCAATCACTTCATCTTCAGTATCCACAATTTTTATCAAATTTAAATCCTCTGGACTTACATTCTTGTATTGCTCAATTAATACTGTTTTTATCCATTCCATAAGTCCTTCCCAAAAAGATCTTCCCACCAAAATAATTGGAAATTTTCCTATTTTTTTTGTCTGAATTAAGGTAATTGCTTCAAACATTTCGTCTAGCGTTCCAAATCCCCCCGGCATGATTACAAAACCTTGGGAATATTTTACGAACATCACTTTTCTAACAAAGAAGTAATCGAAATTCAAGTTTTTATCACGGTCGATATAAGGATTAAAATGTTGCTCAAATGGCAAATCAATATTCAATCCCACCGATGCACCGCCACCTAAACTCGCGCCTTTATTACCCGCTTCCATAATTCCTGGGCCACCTCCTGTTATTACTCCGTAGCCGGCTTTACCAATTTTGAAAGCAATTTTCTCCGCTAATAAATAAAATGGATCGTCTGTTTTGGTTCTCGCAGATCCAAAAATCGTAACGCAAGGCCCAATTCTACTCATAATTTCGTAACCATTGACAAACTCCGACATGATCTTGAAAATTGCCCAAGAATCATTAGCACGTATTTCATTCCACGTTTTTTGCTTCAGTTTGTCCTGAATTACTTTATCCTCATCATTATTAAAATCTTCTAATCTCATATATTTATTTTTTTTTGGAGCTATTCCCGTTGTTCTTTGCAATCCACGCTAAAAAGCTTGGGATTTCCACTGCTCCCGAAGCGTCGGGACGGGGCTAGGGTTTATAATGTTTTTCCTGTTTAGTATTTAAAATTACGAAATTTTTAAAAAAATCAGCCTACTAAAGTAACTCTTTTTTTAAAAATTGAGCAGTATAGCTTTTTTTATTTTTTACAATTTCTTCTGGAGTTCCTTTGGCAACAACTTCTCCGCCACCTTTTCCGCCTTCGGGACCAATATCAATAATGTAATCCGCCAATTTAATTACGTCCATATTGTGTTCAATAATTAATATGGTATTTCCTTTATCAACTAATTTATTGATGACTTCCATCAAAACTCGAATGTCTTCAAAATGAAGTCCTGTCGTAGGTTCGTCAAGAATATAAAAAGTATTTCCAGTATCTTTTTTGGACAATTCACCAGCCAATTTAATTCGTTGTGCTTCGCCACCAGATAGGGTAGTACTTTGCTGACCAAGAGTAATATAGCCCAATCCAACATCCTGAATCGTTTTTATTTTTCGATAAATTTTTGGTATCATTTCAAAAAATGGAAC
>CALPLL020000157.1 GCA_943324395.2 Rhizobium sp. Q54 | reverse complement strand
TTGTAAATTTGCATGTTTTTTATTTACAAAAGTAATACTGAATTTTAATATGGAAGATAAGAGGATATTGTATGTATCATCTGAAGTAGTGCCCTACTTAGCTGAAAACGAGGTTTCTCTAATGTCTTACGACGTGCCAAAAATGGTAAACGATCAAGGCGGACAGATTAGAATTTTCATGCCTAGATATGGTAATATTAATGAGAGAAGACATCAATTGCACGAAGTAATTAGATTGTCGGGAATGAATTTAGTGGTTAATGATTTGGATATGCCTTTAATAATTAAGGTAGCATCTATTCCTAAAGAGAGAATTCAGGTTTATTTTATCGATAACGATGAATATTTTAAACGTAAAGCCACTTTTACAGATGAAGAAGGTACTTTATTTCCAGATAACGATGAGCGCGCCATATTTTTTGCAAAAGGTGTAGTTGAAACGGTTAAAAAGTTAAATTGGGTTCCCGATATTATCCATGTACACGGATGGATGGCTGCAATGTTACCTATCTATTTAAAACATTATTATAAAGATGAAGCTTTATTTTCTGAAACCAAAATCATTACTTCGGTTTACAGTCAGTCGTTTGAAGGTAGTTTAAACCTTGAAATGATTAACAAAGTTAAATTTGATGGCGTTCCTGAAGCTTCGATTTCAAATCTAGAAACGCCTGATTATGAAAATATTATCTTGGCAACGCTAAATCATTCTGATGGAATAATAATTGCTTCGGAAAACCTGTCTCCAAGTTTAACAAAATTTATAGAAACTTCGGGAAAACCTTTTTTACCTTTCACCTCGAAAGATAAATTCGCCGAAGTATACACTAACTTCTATAAGAATTTAGTTTAATAATATTATTTTAAAATATATATGCAAAATAAATCCATTTATAAATTACTTATTTTAGTTAGTATCGTTGCTTTTTTTACCGCTTGCGACAAAGATTTTAATGAAATCGGATCGGACGTAATAGGAGATGATCATTTTGGACTAATTAAAGATGATACCAAAACCATCTTAGCTTATAACACCTCATTAGGTCAAGTTGAAACAAGCAATCAACCGATAAATTCTTTAGGATACTATAATAATCCATTCTTTGGAAAAACGAAAGGGAGTGTGGTCTCTCAAGTTTTATTAGATACTGTAAATCAAACTATTGGAACCAATCCTATAGTTACAAAAGTAGAGCTTTCATTGCCTTACTTTAGTCGTTTAATTTCTAAAGACGCTACCACGGGTGATAGCACTTATGAATTAGATTCTATTCAAGGATTTAGTGTTGTAAATGATAAAAAAGTATTTAATAAGTTTAAATTAAGCGTTTACGAAAATAATTACACTTTACGAGATCTTGACGCATCGCTTAACTTTTTAGATGTTCAACGATATTATTCAGGTGAAACTGCCATTTTTGATGCCTATAAAAATCCTGTTCGTTTAAATGACGATGCTGATTTAGCTCAAAATGAAGAATTTATGTATAGTTCTGCAGAAATTAAAACTTATAAAACCGTAGACGGCGCTCAAGTTGTTGATACAAGATCGGCACCCGGAATGCGATTAAAACTAAGAAATAACTTCTTTCAAGATAAATTGTTTGGAGCTGCAGCTTCTGGGAAATTTTTTAATAACTCCATATTTAAAGACTATTTTCGAGGATTGTATTTTAAAGCTGATGCATCAAATAGCTCCCTTAACCAAGGAACTATGGCTTTGTTAAACTTTAAACAAGCAAAAATAATTGTTACCTATACTGTAGAAGTAACTAGTTCAACTGGAGTTACTAGAAAAGAAAAGAAATTTGGAATTAGTTTAGGTGGAAATTCGGTGAATTTATTAGAAAATGATTATTCCTCAGGATACACTTCTGGAATGGCGTCCAACTCCAATGCAACTACTGGAGCCTATAACTTGTTTCCGAAAGGCGGCGAAGGGTCAATGGCAATAATTAAACTTTTCGGCGATCTCGATGTTAAGGGTTGGAATAATACAACAGGGGCATTTGTTACTGGTCCTAATCAAATTCCTGACGAATTGGAAGATTTGAGACATCCTTCTGACAAAAAGAAATTATTAGTTAACGATGCCAATATTACTTTTTATATCGATAAAGACAAAATGTCCGGAGCATTAGAGCCAAACAGAATTTATCTGTATGATTTAAATAATCATCGTCCTATACTAGATTATTATGTCGATTATTCAGTTGCCTCAATTTCTAAAAATAATAAATATGTTCATGGTGGAATTATAGAAAAAACCGCTGCGACATCTTCATATGATAAACGAGGTATAAAATATAAAATCCGACTTACCAATCACATGATGAATTTAATCAGCAACGATTCAACCAATGTTAGATTAGGATTAGTAGTCACAGAATCTATCGGTTTTACTTCAAATGCTAAGCTTAAAAATTCAGTGCCAGTAGCAAATCCGTTTAATAAATATCCATCGGCAGCCGTATTTAATCCTCTTGGAACCGTTTTATTTGGAAACAATATTCCAGTAACTGATCCTAATTATGCCAAGAGATTAAAACTGGAAATATACTATACTAAACCTGATTAATAACACTACCAAAATAAAAACATATGTGCGGAATTGTAGGTTATATTGGACATAGAGAAGCCTTTCCTATTGTAATCAAAGGATTAAAAAGACTGGAATATAGAGGATACGATAGCGCTGGAGTAATGCTTTTTGATGGAGAAAATCTAAAAGTGTGTAAAACAAAAGGTAAAGTTTCTGATTTAGAAGAGCTGTGTACAACTAATATCACTACTAATGGTACAATTGGAATGGGACACACTCGATGGGCAACTCACGGGGTTCCAAACGATGTAAATTCTCATCCACATGTTTCAAATTCAGGTAACCTCGTAATTATTCATAATGGAATTATTGAAAACTATGCTCCTTTAAAAAAAGAGCTAATTAATCGAGGTTATGTTTTTCACTCAGATACCGATACTGAAGTTTTGGTAAACCTTATTGAAGACGTTCAAAAGAAAGACAATTTAAAATTAGGAAAAGCAGTTCAAATAGCCTTAAACCAAGTGGTTGGTGCTTATGCAATTTGTGTGTTTGATAAACAAAAACCTAATGAAATAATTGTGGCTCGTTTAGGAAGTCCGTTAGCAATTGGTGTGGGTGAAAACGAGTATTTTATTGCCTCTGACGCTTCGCCGTTTATTGAATATACCTCAAATGCTATTTACCTTGAGGATGAAGAAATGGCAATTGTGAGAATGGATAAACCTCTAAAAATAAGAAAAATAAAAGACGATTCTCTAGTCGATCCGTATGTTCAAGAATTGCAAATGAATTTAGAGCAAATCGAAAAAGGAGGATACGACCACTTTATGTTGAAAGAAATTTTTGAACAACCAAGTGTAATAAAAGATACGTATCGAGGACGTTTACATGCCAATTCGGGTTTGATTCAAATGGCAGGAATTGAAGATAATATTGAAAGATTTGTCAATGCAAATAGAATTCTAATTGTAGCTTGTGGAACTTCATGGCACGCAGGATTAGTTGCAGAATATGTAATTGAAGAATTTACTAGAATCCCTGTTGAAGTTGAATATGCTTCAGAATTCAGATATAGAAATCCTATTATTAATAAAGGCGATGTGGTTATAGCAATTTCTCAATCAGGAGAAACTGCCGATACTTTAGCAGCAATTAAATTAGCAAAAGAAAGAGGCGCTTTTGTATTTGGAGTTTGTAATGTAGTAGGTTCTTCTATTTCGAGAGAAACTCATGCAGGTGCTTACACTCATGCAGGGCCAGAAATTGGCGTAGCATCTACCAAAGCATTTACCACACAAATTACTGTTTTAACCATGATTGCATTGAGGATAGCCAAAGCAAAAGGAACCATGGCTAATTCTGATTTTCACAGGTACTTGCAAGAATTGGAATTAATTCCTGAAAAAGTGTTGGAGGCACTTCAAACCAACGATAAAGCGAAAGAAATAGCTGCAACATTTAAAAACTCACACAATTGTTTGTATTTAGGTAGAGGGTATAATTTTCCAGTAGCCTTAGAAGGTGCATTAAAGTTAAAAGAGATTTCATACATTCACGCTGAAGGATATCCAGCAGCTGAAATGAAACACGGGCCAATTGCTTTAATTGATGAACACATGCCTGTTGTAGTAATTGCTCCAAAATTGGGCCATTATGACAAAGTGGTGAGTAACATTCAAGAGATAAAATCAAGAAGTGGAAAAATAATTGCAATTGTAACCAAAGGCGATACACAAGTTCGCGATTTAGCAGATTATGTGATTGAAATTCCAGAAACTGCCGATGCATTATCCCCATTAATTACTACAATTCCTTTGCAATTATTGTCTTATCATATTGCGGTAATGAGAGATTGTAATGTTGACCAACCACGTAATTTGGCAAAATCTGTTACGGTAGAGTAAAATAGTAAAAATAAAATAAAAAAAAGCGCTCAAAATTGGAGCGCTTTTTTTATTTATATTAATTAGGTGAATTTTTATGAATTTCATAATGAAATGTTAAAATTAAAAGTCTTTGTAACATAAAATTAACAGATTGAATAAAAACGATGTGAAAAATTTAAAGATTTAATTTGAATATTTGGTGAAAAAAATAACCTCAATTTAGTAAATGTCAAATTTCTTTAACTAATATTTAATAATATGAAAATAAATACTAATTTAGCTACACTAACAAACAAATTTTAAACCACAATGAGAAAACACTTACTAATTTTGACATTGTTTTTTTGCAGCTTTTCGTTTGCACAAAAAGTAGTTTCAGATTCAA
>CALPLL020000156.1 GCA_943324395.2 Rhizobium sp. Q54 | reverse complement strand
TTTTTGATGATTCTTGGAATTAATATTCCAACTAAATCCGATTTGATTTTCGCTAACATTGTAGCTTCTTCATCAAAATCATCGTGTTGTGTAGAGATTACAATCGCATCAATACGCACCGGCTTATTTTCATCATTATATTCTAATGTAACTTGTGATTTAGCGTCTGGACGCAAATATTTAATTTCATTATTCTCACGACGTAAAACAGCTAATTCTTGTAATAATTTATGAGATAAATCAAGTGCTAAAGGCATGTAATTTTCGGTTTCATTGGTTGCATAACCAAACATCATTCCTTGATCTCCTGCACCTTGCTCCTCTTTTGTAGCTCGGTCAACACCTTGATTAATATCTCCGGATTGTTCGTGAATTGCAGAAAGTACCCCACAAGAATTGGCCTCAAACATGTATTCGCTTTTTGTATAACCGATTTTTCGGATTACTTCACGTGCAATTTGCTGAACATCTAAGTAGGTTTCTGATTTTACTTCACCTGCCAGAATTACTTGTCCAGTAGTTACTAGAGTTTCACAAGCCACTTTTGATTCAGGGTCAAAAGCCAAAAAGTTATCAATTAATGCATCTGAAATTTGATCTGCAACTTTATCAGGATGTCCTTCACTCACAGATTCTGACGTAAATAAATAAGCCATATTAAATAATTTGTTTTTAATTAAGCGAAGAAAAATAAGATTGCGGAAATGATAAAGGAGAGTATTTCTGCTTTAGCATTTTTTTAACGAGGTTGCAATCAGTTCAAATTTTTCCTCTAATATTAGAATGCAAATATAGGAAAGAGAATTGAATTGCAAATTAAAGTTGGGAAATTATTATAAAAGAATTTTATTACAAATTAGTTTATAAAACTATCTTCTTTTTCATTTGTTCAACAATATTAAATGCTGCCGGGCAAATTGCTACATTTTTCAAAGTCAATTCAGAAATTTGCTGAAATTTTTTTCTGTCGGTGTGGGGAAATTCTCTGCATGCTTTAGGACGAACCTCATAAATCATACAGGCATTTTCATTGTCTAAAAATGTACACGGCACACTTTGTAAAACAAAATCATTGTCTTCATCAATTCTCAAATATTGATTGATGAATTGCTGTGGTTTTTGTCGCAAATGCTTTGAAACTCTTTCTATATCTGATGATGTAAAAAGCGGCCCGGTAGTTTTGCAACAATTGGCACATTTCAAACAATCGGTTTTTTTGAATTCGGCATCGTGCAAATCTTGCATAATGTAGTCGATATTCTTGGGCGCCTTCTTTTTTAGCTTATCAAAATACTTTTTGTTTTCGATATGCTTATCTTTGGCTTCTTTAGGAAGATTGTTTAAAATGTGTTTCAAGTTTAAAGTTTAAAGTTGATACGCAAAATTACTTAAAACAAATCAACAAATAACCAAATTACCGAACCAACTACTATGAAAGACCTTTTTGGAAAAGCCATTCTCGATTTTCAGACCAATAATTCTCCTGAGGATTTAATTACGGAAACAACGATTTCTGAAGAAGATGAAATGTCGGTTGCTTATTTATTTCGGGATTTTTCTGGGATGCCAAAAATAGAACAACAAGCGCTTCAACTTTGTAAAGGGAAGGTTTTGGATGTGGGTTGTGGCGCAGGAAGCCATAGTTTGTATTTACAAAAAGAAAAGAATTTAGAAGTTACCGCCATCGATATTTCGAATAATGCTGTTGAAGCTTGTCAATTGAGAGGGGTTTCAAATGTTTTAAAAATTGATATTTTAGAATTTAATTCAGATGAAAAATTTGACACCATTCTTTTATTAATGAATGGAACTGGGATATTTGGAAAATTAGAACACGTTACGAAATACCTTCAAAAACTAAAATCGTTATTGGCTGAAAACGGGCAAATTTTGATAGATTCCTCGGATATTATCTACATGTTTGACGAAGATGATTCCGAAAACTCGGAAGGCGGAAAATGGATTTCTGGCGATGCTTATTATGGGGAGTTGGAATTTACTATTTCTTATAAAGGAGAAAAAGAAGCTCCATTTCCATGGTTGTATATGGATTACAATACTTTGCAAAATGCAGCTGTTGCCAATGGATTGAAATGCGAATTGGTTTTGGAGGGCGACCACTATGATTATTTAGCGAGGCTTTCTAATTTATAAATTAAGGAATGTTCAGGTATTTATGCGTTTGCAAAGAAACACGCCATTTTGGATTGTTCATTACATAATCTACAATTAGCGGCGTCATTTCTTCTTTTTTGCTCCATTCTGGTTGAAGAAAAAGTATGGCGTTTGAGTTTACTTTTTCGGCTTGCTCTTCGGCAAATATAAAGTCGTGTTTATTATGAATAATCACTTTCAGCTCATTGGCATTATCGTAAACGGTTTGCGTAGGTAATTTATTTTTCTTTGGAGAAAGACAAATCCAATCCCAAGTTCCTGATAAAGGATAAGCACCTGAAGTTTCAATGTGAATTTTAAGGTTTTTATCTTTTAATTTTTGAGTTAAAACGGACATGTCCCACATTAAAGGTTCGCCACCTGTAACTACAACAGTCTCAGAATATTTTGAGGCATTTTCAACAATCAAATCGGTAGAAGTAGGCGGATGTAATTCGGCATTCCAACTTTCTTTTACATCGCACCAGTGGCAACCTACATCGCAACCACCAATTCTAATAAAATAAGCTGCAGTTCCAGTGTGATAACCTTCGCCTTGAATGGTGTAGAATTCTTCCATTAAGGGAAGCATTAATCCTTTATCGACGGCTATTTGAGTTTCTTGATTTAACATTGTTTATTATAAATAGATTGCAAAGGTAGTGAAAATAGGAGTTAAGATTTTAGATTTTAGATTGCAGATTTGAAAAAGAAGAAAGATAATAGAAACAAGAGGCAAGATGATAGATGAAAAGATGATAGATGAAAAGATAATAGAAACAAGAGGCAAGATGATAGATGAAAAGATAATAGACAGAAAAAGGAAAGAGAAAATAATAAAGAGAAAACATTGATTTAATAATTAGCCCCGGGAGGAGCGGCATCCTGTTGTGGCCCCCGAAACTTCGGGGGCGGCAACAGATATAGCGGATCACGGGTGAAATCGTGAAAGAAAATAGGAGTTTTTGCTCCAAAAAAAACCGACAGCTTTTAACTATCGGTTTTAATATTGAAACTTTTATTTCTTTTATTTCAGTAATTTTAATGATTGCGTTGCGTAGTCATTTAGAGGGTCTAAGGCTAACGTTTTACCAAAATATTCTTTTGCTTTTACTTTATCGGAGTTTGCATAGGCCGCACCGATTGCGTTGTACGACTCGATGAATTTAGTTTTTACTGCTGGTTTTGCCAATTCTTCTTCCCCTTTTGCAGTTACTACGTCGATATATTGTTGGTAATATTTAATAATCATTTCGTCATTTTCAAGCAAGTTGTTGGTTCTTGCTCTGAAAATATACGCGTCTTGAGTTGAAGGCGCGGCTGTGATTACATTTCCGAAAGCAACATCGGCTTTTTGCAATTCGATTGGGTCAGCTTTTACGACATCTTTACGAGTGTTTTTAAAGTATAAAGAATTTCCAAGGTAGAAATTATCTAATAAATAATTTTTAGAATTTACGTTAGTAACCGCGATTTCGTAGATAACAGACGCTTCTTTGAATAATTTTTGTTCGTAGAATTTTTTACCGATTTCGCTTAAATCGTTGGTCATGGTAATTTCCATTTCAACGGCTTTTTTCAATTGCGCAACTCCGGCATCAAAAACAACAGCATCAACTACTTTGGTTTCTAGATTATTGGCTTTTTTCATTTTGGCCAATCCTAAATAAAGGTAATCTCTAGCGATAATTTTATTTGTAGGTGTTGCAATAAAATTTTCTAAAGCTGAAATTGCAGCATCTACATTCCCGTTTTCATAGGCAGAATAACCTAAATAACGGAAGATTCTTGGATTTACTTTATCCAATTCTTTCATTTTGTTGGCTTCAATTTCTAATGCTTTATAATCTTTTGCTAGGATTAAAAAGTCGGCATGACGCATACGAGACGTTAACGAATAATCGGTTAAGCTCATGTATTTTTCATAGAAAGACAATGCTTTTGTAATGTTTTCTTTATAGTTTTTAGGATCGTCTTTTGCCCAAAAATAATAGGTTTCTGCTAATTCTCTATAAACTGGTCCGTATTCTGGATTCGTTGCAATTACATTATCGTATGCTTTTACGGCTTCAGAAAAGGCTCTTGCTCCTTTTAATAAAACTCCCAATTGCATTTTAGCTCTAATAAAAGTTGGGTCGGCATCAAAGGCATCACGATATGATTTGTAAGAATCATTTTGATTTTTAAGCCCGTAATAAGCATCACCAAAAGCTACTAAAACATTAACATCATTAGGATTTGCATTTTTAGCTTTATTCAAAACTTCGATGGCTTTATTGTAATCAGGCGTGTTAGCATTCATATAGGCTTTCGCGATATAAACGTATTGCTCTGAATCTTTTTTTCTGATATCTTTAGTTGCTAAGGCAAAATTTGCTTCGGCAGCAGCTACATTTTTATCGTCTAAATCCATTTGGCCTAAACCAATGTAGTTGAATTTAGAATCCAATTTGGCAACTAGACCTTTGTTGAAATATATTTTTGCTGAGTCGCCAATATTCTGATTAAGGTAAATATTTCCTAATAGAAAAGCTGCTTTTCCGTTATCGGGAGTCGTTTTAAGAATTGACTTTAGAATTCCTTTGGCTTTTTCAAATTGTTCTGCATCAATTGTTTTCTTTGCCTGATCTAAATCTTGAGCATAGCTTAGTGTTACTGATGTCAATAA
>CALPLL020000155.1 GCA_943324395.2 Rhizobium sp. Q54 | reverse complement strand
TTTAAACATTTATTTATGAAAAAACTTTTACTTTTAGCTTTATTATTATTTTCAGGAGCAATTCATTCTCAATCTGATTTTTATCCAGCTTTGACTAGTGTAGGTTCAATCTCTGGAAATGGAAGAGCTCCTCAAGGTGCTGCCAAATATAATCGAAGTGTTTGGATTATCACAGCTGCCGAAATGACTGCATCTGGTTTTACAACAAATTCAATTATTAATGCCATTGGATTTAATTATAGTACAGCTCAAAATATTGCAACTACAGGTAATTTAACAGTATATCTTGAAAATACCACAAGTGCAACAAATGCAAAAAGTACTAACTGGGCAACAGCAATTTCCACAATGACAACTGTTAGCAATAGTAGTATAAATATTCCTGCAACAACTGGTAGAGTTGATTTTCCATTTTCAGGCGGCTCTGCTTTTACTTATACCGGAGGAGCTTTATATGTTGCTTTTGATTATCAAAACCCTACTGGAACTCTTGCAACTACAGCCAATGTAGCTTTATGTGATACAGTCTTGACAAATGGATTATTAGGAGCTTGGACTGCAACTACAACTGTTCCGGCTACAGTAGCCGCTTCTTTATATAGACCAGAAACTTGGTTAGGAAAAGCTGTTAGTTGTGCAAGACCAACTTCTGTAACACCTTCTAGTGAAACTTTAACAAGTATCAACTTGGCATGGGCAGGAGCTGGATCGGTATTTAATATTGAATATGGACCTCAAAATTTCACATTGGGTACAGGAACAACTATCAATAATTTTTCTGGATTAAATACTGTAATCAATGGTTTAACACCAAGTTCAACATATGATTTTTATGTAAAAACAGTTTGTAGTGCAAGTAATTCAAGTGATTGGAAATGGTATCCTCATTATACTACTTTTCAGCCAACAAATGCACCATATACTACAAGTTTTGAAAATTACGATTTTCCTTTTATTGGTTGGTCTATCCCAGCAACTCCAACAACAGCATCTAGCAATTGGGATATAGGATACTATGGAGCTGGAACTTTAGTTCAAGATGGAGCTTCATCTGTAGTTTCAATTACACCTGCAACTGTAGCAGCCGATAACTGGATGTTTTCAAGAGGAATTAATTTAGTTGCAGGACAATTAGTTACCGTAAGTTACTACATTAGAAATTTCCAGGGTACTGGTGTAACAGCAACAGGAAGTTATCAATTAACTGTTGGAAATGCAAATGCGGTAGCTTCTCAAACTACTATTTTAGCATCCGAAACAGGCCTAACAACTACTGGTTTTGTTCAAAAAACATATACTTTTACTCCAACTTCATCAGCCGTATATTACTTTGGTTTCAGAAATAATACTCCATTAAATGCAACTGGTACACATGCATTAATTATTGATAATTTTTCTGTAACACAAACATTAAAAAACACCGAGTTTATAGAATCTAAATTCTCAATTTCCCCAAATCCAGCGAATGATTTTGTTACAATTTCAAATTCTGAAAACATTTCTGTAAACTCAATTTCAATGACTGATTTAAACGGAAGAGTTGTTAAACAAAATTCTTATTCAAATGTTTCTGAGGTTCAAGTTAACATTTCTGACTTAGCTTCAGGAGTTTATATGATGAACATCAAATCTGATAAAGGTACTGTTACTAAAAAAATTATTAAAAACTAATTCATTTAGTTTATAAATTAAAAACTCCTCAAGTAATTGAGGAGTTTTTTTTATTATAAAAATTTAGATTTTATTTCATCAGTAGGAATTAAACAACTTTCTTTTTTACCATACCATATATAGCGGTTTTTAGCTATATAATCATAAAGTAGGTTTCGTAAACTAGTTGGAATTAATCTAAATAAAGTTCCGAAATGAAAAATTCCACCTAAATTTTTAGCAATTTCAATAGCTGCAGCCGATTTATAGAAATAAGAAATTCCAGGTTCATACAATATTACACTATCTATATGTTTAGAATGTAATCCAATATGCTTTACAATTTCTTTACCAAAATCCGATTGTAAGGCTACAAATCTATATATATCTTTCTTGTCTTGTTTTATTACAAATAGGACAGATGATTCACATAAATTACACAAACCATCAAATAGAATTATTTTTTTACCTTCAGGAAATGCTATCATTTAATTTACTTTTTCTTGGATTCTACAAATTCTAAAGCTTCCAAATTTACGGTTGAAGTAAAAACTCCGTAATTAACCAATGCTTTATTTTTTTCAATTTTATCTATTGTTCCAACAGATTTTCCATCAAACATTCTCACTCTATCACCAACTTTAAGTATTGGTTTTGGTTTTTCAACAACCAAATTGGCTTTGAGTTTCTTTTCTTTCTTTTCCGCACGAATTATTTCTACCTTTTCAGAAACTTCCTGAATTACTTCTTTCTTCTTTTCATTAATTGCTTTTACTTCCTTTATAGAAACCTTTATACGCTTTGAATTTTCAATTTCAATTAACTTCATAAATTCAGCAACCAATATTTTTTTATTCTTACTATTATAATACTTAGAAGCCAAATCGTCAATCTTCTGTCCGATATAAATTAACTTCTGGTTACTATCATATAACTCTTGATAACTCTCTAATTTCTGCTTTATTTTAACATTAATGGTTTCCATTTTTTTGCCTTCTTCCCGAGCTTTAGTTTCTTCTTCTTTTAATGTTTGAGAAGTTTTTTCCATTTTTGAGCGCTCTTTTTGAAGAGTTGCAATGGTTTTATCAAAGCGCACTTTTCCACCTTCAATTTTCTTTTTTGCACGATTAATTAATCCAAAAGGAATTCCGTTTTTTTGAGCAACTTCAAACGTAAAAGAGCTACCTGCTTGTCCTAATACTAATTTATACATCGGTTCCAAAGACTTTTCATCAAACAGCATATTGGCATTCATAGCAAATGGTAATTCGTTTGCCAATATTTTTAAATTGGAATAATGAGTTGTAATTATCCCAAACGCTTCACGATGATAAAATTCTTCTAAGAAAATTTCTGCTAAAGCGCCACCCAATTCTGGATCGGAACCAGTTCCAAATTCATCTATTAAAAATAACGTTTTATTATTGCATTTTTTTAGAAAATAGTTCATGTTTTTTAACCGGTAACTATAGGTGCTCAAATGATTTTCAATGGATTGGTTGTCACCAATATCTGTCAAAATTCTATCAAATAAAAAAGTTTCACTTCGTTCATGGACAGGGATTAACATCCCCGATTGTAACATTAATTGAAGTAATCCAACTGTTTTTAATGAAATAGTTTTACCACCAGCATTAGGTCCTGAAATAACAATAATTCTATTGTTGGAATCCAATTCTATAGTTTGCGGGTAAGTAACCAGTTTATTCTCTTTATTATTTAAATATAAAATAGGGTGGAAGGCATCTTTAAAAAAAACTCGGCGTTCATCAGTAATTGTTGGTAATATCGCATTTATTTTAACTGCATATTTAGCTTTGGCAGCGGTAACATCAATATCACTTAAAAACTCTTGATATTCTATTATTAGTGATAAATAAGGGCGAATTCTATCGGTTAAATACTTAAGAATTTTTGTAATTTCTTCTTTTTCTTCGTATTCTAAATTACTTAATTCACGAGAGTAATTTAAGGTTGTTTCGGGTTCTATATACGCAATACTTCCAGTTTTTGAACTTCCCAAAATGGAACCTTTAACTTTTCTTCGATACATCGATAAAACTGCTAAAACCCTACGATTTTGAACAAAACTCTCTTTGATATCATCTAAATAGCCAAGTGAATTGTATTGTGTTAAGGCTATACCAAAACTCTGATTTACTTTTCCTCTAACGGTGTTCATATTTCTACGAATATTCAATAAATCGACTGAGGCATTGTCTTTTATTTCACCATATTTATCAACTACATCTTCAATTAATGCAATAATCTCTTTGGTGTATTCTACCCTTATGGCGCGCTTATTTAAATTCGGATAATACTCTTCAAATTTTTTAAAAAACAATAAAAGAATATTTACAGTTATGGAGATATTAGCGATTTTTCTAAAACTTCCCACTTCTAAAAAACTGTCTTCAATTGCCAAAAATTTGATTTCATGATTAATAGTTTCAAAACCATGATTTGGAATCGCATTATTATTCTGAAACGAAGAAACGTATTCCGAAGTTTGCAATAAAGCCTCCATCAAATCCTCTTTTTCATTAAAAGGTTTGATTTCCAACGCTTTTTGCTTACCAATATCAGTATTACAAATAGAAGATAGTGTTTCTAATAGCGTTGGAAATTGTAAATCATTAATCGTTTTTTCGGCAATATTGATCATTATTTATTTGAAAATTTAACATCACAAAAATACATAATTACAAGTCAATTACTATTGGATTTATAAAGTTTTAATGTTTGTTGAAGTAATTATATTTAACAAATTCACAATCCGATTTTGTATATTTGGTTTTTAATTATTTTATGGAAATCAATTTAAATTCTTCTTGGAAACCTTTTTTGAAAGAGGAAATAAATCAAACTTATTTCATTGAATTAATGAATTCTGTTGAAGATGAATATTCAAAAAATACTTGCTATCCACCCAAAGAATTGATTTTCTCCGCATTCGATTATTGTAGTTTTGAAAATTTGAAAGTGGTCATTATTGGTCAAGATCCTTATCATGGCGAAGGTGAGGCAAATGGACTTTGTTTTTCTGTGAATGATTCAGTAAAAATACCACCGTCATTAAAAAATATTTTCAGAGAAATAAATTTAGATTTTGATGCTTTGTTAATGCCAACATCTGGTAATTTAGAACGTTGGGCTAAACAAGGAATTTTGCTTTTGAATG
>CALPLL020000154.1 GCA_943324395.2 Rhizobium sp. Q54 | reverse complement strand
GGAGTTCCATTTGCGGAAGCACAATCCCAAAAGAAACCATTGAAAAAAATCTTGGTAAATGCAGTTGGTTTTGGCGGAAATGCAGTGAGTGTTTTGTTGGGTTTGTAAGTTCTTTAGATAAAAAGACTAAAAATCTATTTGGAATCGCGTTCCAAGTCTTTCACTTTTTCATAAACTAAATTGCTTTCAAATCCTTTTCGAAGTAAGAAATCACAGAATTTTTTTCGCTTTTTTAAACTATCATTCTCTTTCATCGACTCCCAATGGCGATCGGCAATAAAATGAAAATTGGTAAAATATTCTTCTTCGGATATTTCTTTAAGTGCTGTTTTAATATTGTAGGAAGAGATATTTCGGAACTTTAATTCGTTTACAATTCTAATATTTCCCCAGTATTTAATTCGGTGTTTTCCTCTTGCAAAACTGCAGGCAAAGCGTTCTTCATTTAGAAAATTCTGATCAATAAGGTGCACAATTATCAAATCGATAACTTGCGGAATCATGTTCATTCCTCGAAGTTTTTCGACCACTTCTTTGTGACAACGCTCTTGATAAGCGCAGTAATTCTCTAACTTCGATTGGGCTTCCTGAATGGAATAGGTTTTATGAGAATTATTTTCCAAAATTTATTGATTGTCTATTGAAAATAGAAACAAAAAACTAGGCATTGGTTTTAACTGAGGCCTCTAAATTCTTTTCAATTTTGTGCCCAGGTCTTGACCATTTCGGCTTTTCTCCTAACGATTGATATTGAGAATCTTCGGCTTCAACTGTAGTAGGTTGAGATACCTTAACAAACGGTTTTTGAGGAATTAATCCTAATGTTTCAAACATTTTCATGTCTTCATTTACATCTGGATTTGGAGTAGTTAGTAATTTATCGCCAGCAAAAATTGAATTTGCACCCGCAAAGAAACACATCGCTTGACCTTCACGGCTCATGTTCATTCTACCTGCAGAAAGACGCACTTGAGTTTCAGGCATTACAATTCTTGTGGTTGCTACCATTCGAATCATTTCCCAAATTTCAACTGGTTTTTCTTCTTCTAGTGGCGTTCCTTCAACGGCAACTAATGCATTTATTGGCACGGATTCTGGTTGTGGGTTTAATGTTGAAAGTGCAACTAACATTCCTGCACGATCTTCGATAGATTCTCCCATTCCAATGATTCCTCCACTACAAACGGTTACATTAGTTTTACGAACATTTTCTATAGTTTGCAAACGGTCTTCAAAACCACGTGTAGAAATAACTTCTTTATAATATTCTTCTGAGGTATCAAGGTTATGATTATAGGCATATAAACCTGCTTCTGCCAAACGTTGGGCTTGGTTTTCAGTAATCATTCCTAACGTACAACAAACTTCCATATCCAATTTATTGATGGTACGCACCATTTCTAAAACTTGGTCAAATTCAGGTCCGTCTTTCACATTTCTCCAAGCTGCACCCATACAAACGCGTGATGAACCACTAGATTTTGCTCTTAAAGCTTGCGCTTTTACTTGGCTAACCGACATTAAATCGTTCCCTTCAATTTCTGTATGATAACGAGCTGCTTGAGGACAATAGCCACAATCTTCTGGGCATCCACCTGTTTTTATAGATAACAATGTAGAAACTTGAACCACGTTTGGGTCGTGTGATTTTCTATGAATTGAAGCTGCTTCAAAAAGCAAATCCATCATAGGTTTATTATATATTGCGATAATTTCGTCTTTCGTCCAATTGTGTTTAGCAATGCTCATAATACCATTTTTATGTTGCACCAAAAGTAGTCAAATTGTTGTAAATAATCAATTTTGTAAACTTTATATCGCGGTCAAAATCATTATAAATTATATTTCAAACTAAAAATGATATACCTCGGCTGGATTGTATATTGAGAAGTTCTAGTTGAAAACTGTGTGAAATTATCGTCATTTAAAGAAGTTGTATTTAATAAATTGGTAGCCGCCACCTTATATTCTAACTTACTGTCTTTAGTTTTTTGATAAATTAAACTCGCGCTTAAAAAGGCATACTCATTATTCACGGTTTTTTTGTTGTTGGTATAATGATAATATTCATATTCTGACACAAACGAGAAGCTCTCTAAAAAGAAATAATCCAATTTTGCAGAAGGTCTTTCCGTGTAAAATTTGGTTCCACTATAATCATTCGTAGATATTGAATACCCTAATTCCAGGTTAGGTAGATCTTTATAATTGGTAGCTAATTTTAAAGTATAATTTTGGGTTAGTGACTCTGTTGTTACAAAATTATTGTTTTGAATATTATTAAATTTAGACCAGTTCAATCCTAAATTTACTGAAGCTTTGTAGTTTTTTGCAAATGATCTTCCATAATTTGCATTCCCAGATAGAGATTCATCTGCAAAATTTGAATTTATAGAAGTTGAAGCTTGATTTATTCCTGTAAAAATTGCGCTTGATTTAACTGCATTTAAACGTTTGGTATAATTCACATTGGCAAAAATGTTCTCAAAATTAAACATATTGTATTTAAAATAACGTAAGGAATGACTTTCAGACATTGCATTTTCTAAATTTCTGTTTCCTCTAAATAACGAGTTATAATTTGTGAATGTATACCCTGATGTAAACTTATTAATATCAGTAAAATCGTTATTTATGGAGTAATTGTAGGTTAATGTTTCTGCTTTTTTAATTTGGCACAAAGCATACACATCCGGTAATACTCGGTAAAAATTATTGTCAACTTTGGTTCCTAATTGTTCATTATACGTTTTGTAATAATGGGAAGAAAAACCTGGATTAAAAGTAAATTTACCTGTAATAAATTTATAATGTAACCCTAAAAAGGCATCATTAAAATAGTAGGCAACATCATTGTTTTTATCTGCAGAATTCAAGTCGGAATTGGTTCCGTTATCCAAAATTTGGAAAATATGAGAATTGAAATTTTGAAGTGAATAAGTATTTCCAAATGTGAAATTAATATTGCTTTTTGGTGTTACCATGTAATAATAATCCACTTTAGCGTCTAATTTATTCGTTTTTACAAATCTATTTTGATTAATATTATACCTACTTTGATTTTGTAATCCTAGAATTGGAAATGGGTTCAAACCTAAATTAGCATTATAAAATGGGTCTTCGTCTTGATATAAATGTTGGATTTCAACATCATAAACGCTTTTGTCACTTTTAGTGTAATACAAACTCATATTTTGAGTTAAAGTAACCGGATTTTGCTCCTTGAAAGTGGCAATGTTTTGATCTGGAATCGCTGGAGGTGTTCCGTTTGTTGCTGTTGCAAATGATTGAGTAAATAAACTATTGTTTTCGTCTTGCTTAGAATTTTTCAATAAAGCATCATAATCAAATTGAAGATTGGTATTTGGTTTATAACTTGAACTTAATTTAAAAAGTCCTAAATTACTTATTTGATGAGTTGCTTCTTTAGTGTTTTGATTCGTATTTAATGTTCCTAAAGGGCTTCCGGTATCGGTTCTATTAGTTTGAGAAACCGTTTCTAAATCGGTTAGGGTTTTAGAAACAATTGCAAATCCACTTAAATTCCAAGCTTTGGTAACATTGTATGAAAAATTGCTTGCGCCAAATTGGGTTTCAATTTCCTTTGCTCTGTTATTTCTAAGCATCGAAATACCCAAATCATTAGAAGCCACATTAAAATTGGTTCCTCCTTTTTTCATCATTCCTCTGAAGCCTCCGGTAAATTTGAAATAATCTTGAACCGTAAAAGGCAATTCCCCAATATTATTATAATTTGCAATTAAATTAATACTGTATTTTGGACTGTAATAAAAAAGTTTTGGGTTGGCAACATAACGATTATTGTTGTTTTCTTTACCGTAGCCGGCATTAATATCTCCAAACCAAAAGTTCTTTTTCCCTTTTTTAAGTTTGATGTTCATTCCGATGTTTTCATCACCATTTTCTAGACCTTTCAAGGCAGAAACATCATTAAAATTTCTTAAAACTTGGATTTTATCAATGGCATCTGCAGGAATATTTTTAACTCCTAATTTAGTGTCTCCATCAAAAAAATCTTTTCCTTCCACCATTAATTTGGTTACTTTTTTCCCTTCGACTTCTATTTCGCCATCTGCATTTACTTCAACTCCAGGCAGTTTTTTAAGAACGTCTTCTAATTTTCTTTCCGTTCCTGATTTAAAAGAATCGGCGTTGTAAACTATTGTATCTCCTTTTATTGAAACTGGCATTTCGTGCACAATTTCAACCCCTTGAAGTTCAATTCCTCCGGATTCTAATGTAATATTTTGGTTCATGTTTAAAGTGGACGTTGAAATTGCAAGCTCTTTCGTTTGCATTCCTAAATAGCTCACCTTTATGGAATAACTAGAATTTGGTTTTAAATTCAATAAATATTTTCCTTTGTCATTGGTAATTGCATAGGCATCCATAGCTTTAGTGACAGTATTTACTGCCATGACGTTAGCCATTTCAAGTGGAGATTTTCCAACGTCTTGAATAACACCCTCAAATTTTATGATTTGTGAAAATGAAACTGAAGAAATTAAAATGAAGAATAATAGAATTGTGTTTTTCATGTTTTTTTGTTTATTGTCTTCCCATTCTAATTTGCATTCCGCCATTTCCGCCTCTTCCTTGGTTCATTTGTCGGAACTCTTCCATTTTCTTAGTTACGGTTTCATCGTATTCTTTTTGAGAAATTTCTTTACCATTTGTTGGTGCTTTAATTTCTGCTTTTTCCTTAGAATTTAATACAATTTTAGAACACAATACAACTGTTTTTCCGTCACTAACTTCTAAAATTAATCCAGGTAATCCCCAGTAATTTTCTGGACCTTGACTAATTGGAATT
>CALPLL020000153.1 GCA_943324395.2 Rhizobium sp. Q54 | reverse complement strand
GTTTTGGCTTTTGCAGGAGATTCTACGATTACTAAATTCTTTGTCATTGGATTGTATTTAACTGCGACAAAAGTATATGATTTTTTTAAATATTGCACTTTTGATTTTTTAAAAGTATAAAAATTCATTAAAAACTCCCATTTATAAAGAGCGTTTGAAATGAAAAAAAAATTAAATTGAATACAAAAAACGTCACAATAGCCCTGATTGAAGAGGAAAGCCCGGAGCAAAAAAAGTGTTTTTGGTTTTATGGTTTTATAATAGCGACTGGAAGAAGCTCATTACAAAATCACAAAACCACACTTTTTTGTGAGGACTTGTAGCGGAAAGCGGGAATAGCTACCTATATAATATAATGTTAATTCTTGGGCTGACAACTTGTCATATTTATTGGAATTGCATTATCTTTGCACTTTAAAGTGGATAATGGAAAAAACGATTGAAGAAAGTAAGCAAGGGGAAAGTCTTGTTTTAGAACAAAAAGCCGAAAACACGAAGAAACTTTATATTGAAAGTTATGGATGTGCTATGAATTTTTCTGACAGTGAAATTGTGGCCTCTATTTTATTGAATGATGGTTACAATACCACGCAAACATTAGAAGAAGCCGATTTGGTTTTGGTGAATACGTGTTCGATTAGGGACAAAGCGGAGCAAACAATTCGCAAGCGTTTGGAAAAATACAATGCGGTGAAACGCATTAATCCAAAGATGAAAGTAGGAGTTTTGGGATGTATGGCGGAGCGATTGAAAGACAAATTTTTAGAGGAAGAGAAAATTGTAGATTTAGTTGTAGGCCCTGATGCTTATAAAGATTTGCCAAATTTATTGAATGAAGTTGAGGAAGGTCGGGATGCGATTAACGTGATTTTATCGAAGGATGAAACCTACGGTGATATTTCGCCAGTTCGATTAATGAGCAATGGAATTACGGCTTTGGTTTCTATTACTAGAGGTTGCGATAATATGTGTACTTTTTGTGTAGTTCCATTTACGAGAGGTCGTGAAAGAAGTAGAGAACCACAAAGTATTTTATCGGAAATTCAGGATTTATGGGATAAAGGTTTTAAAGAAATTACACTTTTAGGTCAAAATGTAGACAGTTATTTATGGTATGGCGGTGGATTGAAGAAGGATTTTGTAAATGCTAGTGAAATGCAAAAGGCTACGGCAGTTGATTTTGATCAATTATTAGATATGGTGGCAGTTGCATTTCCTAAAATGAGAATTCGATTTTCGACATCGAACCCGCAGGACATGCACGAAAGTATTTTACATATTATTGCGAAGTATGATAATATATGTAAACACATTCATCTTCCGGTTCAATCAGGAAGCAATAGAATTTTGAAAGAAATGAATCGTTTGCACACCCGTGAAGAATACATGACTTTGATTGACAAGATTAGATCTATAATTCCTGAATGTTCGATTTCACAAGATATGATTGCTGGATTTCCAACAGAAACGGAGCAAGATCATCAGGATACTTTGAGTTTGATGGACTATGTAAAATACAATTTCGGTTATATGTATTCGTATTCTGAACGCCCGGGAACATTAGCTGGGCGCAAAATGGAAGACGATGTTTCGGAAGAAATAAAAGCACGAAGACTTCAAGAAATTGTTGATTTACAGCAAAAACATGCTTGGTTTCGAAGTGAGGAATTTATAGGAAAAACGGTAGAGGTTTTAGTTGAAAAAGTATCTAAAAAATCGGCTGAAGAATTTTCAGGAAGAAATTCACAAAGTATAACAGTGGTTTTTCCTAAGGAGAATTATAAAATAGGAGATTTCGTAAATGTGAAAATCACCAATTGCACAAGTGGAACATTGAAGGGCGAAGCGGTTGGGCTGAGTGGGATGAATTAAAACACAGATTTCACAAATTTTCACAGATTTACATTGCGAAAATTCGTGGCAAAAAAATAACAGACAAATGACAAGAAAAAACATACTTATTGCAATCGTTACTTTTATAATAGGGTTTGGAACTACATTTTTTATCATTCGAACTTATTTTCCAAAGAAAAAAGTAGAAAAAACAGAACAAGTTAAAGATACCTTGATTATAAAAGATACGTTAAAGTAAAAAATAGAATAATAAATTTGAGGTTACAATCTTAAGATTGCCGCGTACCTCGCAATGACATTATGGAAACAATTCAATCAACAAAACAACGGTTTGGAATTATTGGGAATGACCCAAAGCTAAACCGCGCAATTGAAAAAGCGATTCAAGTTGCACCAACTGACATTTCAGTATTGGTAACCGGAGAAAGTGGTGTTGGAAAAGAAAATATTCCGAAAATTATACACTCTCTTTCTCATAGAAAACACGGAAAATACATAGCCGTAAATTGCGGTGCTATTCCAGAAGGAACTATTGATAGTGAGCTTTTTGGTCACGAAAAAGGCTCTTTTACTGGCGCTACAGGAACTCGAGAAGGTTATTTTGAAGTAGCCGACGGCGGAACTATTTTTCTTGACGAAGTGGGCGAATTACCTTTGACAACTCAGGTAAGATTGTTGCGTGTTTTGGAAAATGGGGAGTTTATTAAAGTTGGTTCTTCACAAGTTCAAAAAACAAATGTGAGAATTGTGGCTGCCACCAATGTGAATTTGTTTGACGCCATAGATAAAGGAAAATTCAGAGAAGATTTGTACTATAGATTGAGTACGGTTGATATTGCTCTTCCACCGCTGCGCGAGCGAAAAGAAGATATTCACCTATTATTTAGAAAATTTGCGTCTGATTTTGCTCACAAATATAAAATGCCAGCCATAAAATTAGACGATTTTGCAGTTCAAACGTTATTGAAATTTCGATGGAGCGGAAACATTCGACAATTACGAAATGTTGCAGAGCAAATATCAGTTTTAGAAACCAATCGTGAAATAACTTCATCAACTTTGCAATCTTATTTACCTGATGAAAGCACTAATTTGCCTTCGGTTATAAAAGATAAAAAGAACAAAAGTGATTTTAGGGATGAAAGAGAAATTTTGTACAAAGTACTTTTTGACATGAAGAGTGATTTGCACGATTTGAAAAAGCTGACTTTAGAATTACTGAAAAATGGAGCGTCAAAGGTGCAGGAAACCAACCAAAATTTGATTCAAAAAATTTATGGTAATAAAGAAAATGACAATGAAATTGAGTTTGAAGAACAAGAAGATTTAGCATTAATTACTGTCGATAAAAAAGTTGAAATTGCAGAGTTTAAAGATCATAGCGATAACTATCTTTTAGCCGAAACCGTTGAAGATGTAGAAGAAGAAGTGCTACGATTGGAACAGAAAGAAATTGAAATGATCAAAAAATCATTAGAAAAAAATAAAGGCAAAAGAAAAGCTGCCGCAGATGAATTAGGAATTTCTGAAAGAACTTTGTACAGAAAAATAAAGCAATTTGATCTTTAAAACAGTAATTGTTAAATGTCAATTATTTTTGAATATCTTTGAATTTTGAAATTAAAATGAGAAAAATACACTTCATAAACGCATTTATATTACTGATTACATTCAGTAGTTGTTCCGTTTATAATTTTACAGGAACTGGAAAAATCGATGCAAAATCCTTTCAAGTAAATTATTTTCAAAATAACGCACCATTAATTGAGCCTGGAATTGAAAGAGTATTTACACAAAGATTGCAGAATTTAATTCAGAATCAAACCAACTTAAACTTAACAAATTTAAATGGAGATTTAGTTTATGAAGGGGAAATTGTGGATTATAGAGTTAGCCCAATGACGGCTACTGCTGATCAAAGAGCGGCACAAAACAGGTTGTCAATTACTGTAAATGTTAGATTTACAAACAAAAATAAAGAAGCTGACAATTTCGAAAAAAGATTCTCTTTCTATAATGATTATGATGGGACTAACCAATTGGTTGGTTCAAAACTGACAGAAAATTTAGATATTATTTTTGAAAGAATCACCCAAGATATTTTCAATGAATCGTTAGCAAAATGGTAATCAACTGATTATTTAAAATGAATATAACCGAATACTTAACTTTAATTAACAACCCCAACGCTATTAATGACAAGCAAACTTCGTCATTAGAGAAAATAGTTGCCGAGTTCCCTTATTTTCAAAGTGCGAGAGCATTACGATTGAAAGGGTTGTATAATGAAGCGAGTTTTCGATATAATTATGAATTAAAAAATACCGCAGCCCATACAACCGATAGAACTATTTTATTCGATTTTATCATATCCGATACTTTTACTAGAATAGATAAAAATTTATACGAGAAAAAACTAGCTGAAATAAATGAAATTGATGTAGATGCAACCGAGTTAATATTTAAAGAAGAGAAAATTGGTTCGAGAGAGAATTCATTAGAGCAATCTATAATAACTTCTATTAAAGAGGCCTCTCCAACAGAAGAAACCAATTCCGATTCTTCAATTGAAGAAAAATTGAATATTGGAAAACCATTAGTTTTTTCATTAACAGAAAAATATTCGTTTGAAGAATGGTTGCAATTATCTAAAATTCATCCTATTGTTAGGGAAAATTCTGCCTCAAAAGAAGAAAAAATTACTCTAATTGATCCTGAAAAACAGAAAAAATTAGCGTTAATTGATAAATTTATTGAAGCGAATCCAAAAATTCCACCAATTAAAAAAGAGGGTGAACCAAGCTTTAAATTAGAACCAAGTTCTGAAAATAGTCCGTATTTAATGACTGAAACCTTAGCTAGAGTATATTTGGAGCAACATAAATATGACAAAGCTATACAAGCTTATGAAATATTAATTTTGAAATATCCAGAAAAAAGTAGTTTCTTTGCAAACCGTATTTCGGACATTAAGATTTTACAACAAAATAATAAATAACAATGAGTACATTTTCAATTTTTTTAG
>CALPLL020000152.1 GCA_943324395.2 Rhizobium sp. Q54 | reverse complement strand
ACTACATCGTCTTCTTCAATGGTTGCTAATGGGTTTCCATTATTATCCAAGTGAACTAGCGGAGCTATAAATTCGTCAGTGATATTATTGTTGTAACTGGATTCAATTGAAGCCACTAAATCAGTAGTTCCAGTTCCTGTTGCGTGAACCAATAAGTCGTAGGCTAATTTTACTCTTTCCCAACGTTTATCGCGATCCATTGCATAATAACGACCTATAATTGAAGCTATTTTTACTGGCGTTTTTGAAATATATTTTTCAAGATCCTGGATGTATTTTTTCCCTGATTTAGGATCTACATCACGACCATCAGTAAACGCATGAATGTAAACTTTTTCAAGTCCGTATTCTTGAGATGCGTCTATTAAACCTCTTAAATGCGAAGTATGTGAATGAACTCCACCATCAGAAACTAATCCTAATAGGTGAACTTTTTTATTGTGTTCTTTAGCATAAATAAAAGCGTCAATTAAGACTTTTTCTTTTGCCAAAGTGTTATTGGCTACTGCCAAATTGATCTTTGCTAAATCTTGATATACAATTCTTCCTGCACCAAGATTCATGTGTCCTACTTCAGAATTTCCCATTTGACCATCAGGCAATCCTACGTTTAATCCGTCGGTTCTAAGTTGGGCGTTTGGGTAGTTTTTGTAAAGCGAATTTATAAATGGAATGTTCGCATTGTCGATAGCTGAAACCTTTGGATCGGGAGATTTTCCCCATCCGTCAAGGATCATTAAGATCACTTTTTTATTCATGATGTGTGTTTTTTAGCCCAGATGGAAGTGGAAATCATTTTTGTTTTTTCTTAAAAACAAAAATATTGCAACGTACAGCTGGAAATAGCTCCAAATTTAAGAAATTAAAATAACTTTTTTGCTTGATTGTAATCGATAAAGTACTTCATACTAATTGAAAAAGTATGGTTTAATGCATCATTATTTAGCAAATTAGTAATATTACTTCCGAAGTCGCTATTAATGGTTCGAGAAAAATTGGCTGCGTTATTTCGATATAACACTGATATTTGACTTCCGGGTGCAAACCACCATGAATAGGACAAATCGACATTCCAAGAGGTGAAATTGGAGTTTTTATTGATTGTATAATTGGCAAAATCACTCAAATTACCGTTATCACCTAATTTAAGGAAATTTTTATTTTCGGCATAAGACCAATAATGGCGAACGGAAAGGTTAAAAGTCATGGTGCTGTTTACGGAGTATTTTCCAGTTAGCGTATTGGAATAAGTGATTACATTTCTATTGGCAAAAATAATGGCATTTGGTGTTAGAGAATTGCCATCGTCATCATTAAATCCTGCGAAACCTTTGTTGTTATTTTGACGTGAGAAATTAAAATTGAAATTCAATAAAAACTTATCGCTGAAACGGTATCTTGGACCTAGAGAGAATGAATAATTATTTCTGCCATCTTCACTTAATATTCCAAAATTTGGGTTAAAATCGAATGCAAATTTATAGTTATAGTTCGATGAAAAATACATCCAACCTCCAATTCTTGTTGGGATAATTACGTATCTATTTTCCACTCTTGGCTCGTAAAAATCATAACTTTCTAATGGATTAAAATTTAGACCAATACCAAAATAGTGGTTCTTTTTATTGTTAATATTCACATTGATATTAAAGTTATTTCCTTGCACTTTTCCTGTTTCTTTTTGAAATTGTAAAAAGGAATTTAAATTAACATTAAATGAATTTAGGTGTTTGGTAGAGTTCAGAATCCTATAGTTGGCATTTCCATACAAACTATAATAGTTAGTTTGAAAATTGATTCCCAAATCATTAATATCATAATCTTTAGTAACTATATCTCCTCCCAAACTATAACGGTATTGCCCGCTAGTTTCGCCGATATTTAAACTCGAAGCATATCCAGTTTTAGGTCCGTTCTCGTTTACATAACTGTATTTAAAATCACCTGAAAGGTTGTAGGTATTGGCTTTAGTATTTAAATCCCATATTAAACCAGTTACATTTCCATCTCTAAAACTCCCATCTCTAGTAACATTAGTATTAATAAAACTAACGGATGAATTTTTTCGGAAACGTTGATCAAGTACCAAAACACTATAATTTGTTAAGGGTTCAACTACCTCACTTCGAACGGATTGATCGGTGTTATTTCTAATTTTAGCAGTTGTTGTTTCAGTAACTGCATTTAAAACGCCAACTCCCAATCCACTTTTAGTTCGTCCGGAAACTTTTAGCGCATTAATTAGATTTACAGTTGCTGGATTGTCTATAATTTCTTCGTCATTTTCCACTGATGGATAGGCAGACGGACTTCCTCCAATTCTTCTTGAATAGAACAATCCGCCTTTATTGAAAAGGTCGGTTCCTTCAGTAAAAAAGGCTCTATTTTCATTAAATTGTTGTTCAAATGGCCCTAAATTTAGAATTTGATCATCGTATTTTGTTTGACCAAAATCAGGAATTAAGATAGCATCAAGCGTAAATGCATCATTAATTCCGTATTTAATATCCATTCCGCCTTTAAGCGTTCCTTTGGTTTTTTGAGCGTCATTGGCATTCAAATAAAAGGAAGAATAAGGCATGAAAAAGAGTCGAGTAGGGGTTTTTATGTTTTCTATTCCCTCTAAATTTCCTGCTTGTTGAATTACGTTATTTACTTTATTATCAACTTTGTTCCAAGCATAAATTGAATTTTCTCGTTTTAAATCCCTAACAAAATTAATTCCCCAAGTTTGAACTTTATTATTTGAAAACCGAAGTGCGGCATATGGAATTTTCATTTCAACGACCCATCCTTTGTCAGTTATTTTTGTTTTGCTGCTCCAAATAGCGTCCCAAGTAAAATCTTCACCATTAGAATCGGTTGCTAAACAATCCAATTGCGTTCCTGAGGCGGTACAAAAAAATCGAAAATCTTGTTGACCATCATTAAAACCGTTTATAAAAACACCAAAATTATCACTTGTTCCTTGGTCGTCGCGTTGTGTAAGTTCCTTTAAAATTTTATTTGGTTCTGGATCTAATAATATTGCTCCTATATATATCGCTTCATTATCATAAAGTATTCTCACTTCTGTATCTTTTTCTTTTGCAACTTCTTTTCCATTATCTGGAGCAAACATGAAAAAATCTTTAGCTACTGGTGCGTTTTGCCATTGCGATTCGTCTAAATTTCCATCAATGGTAATTCCGTCATTAATAAGAACTGTTTTTAATATTTTTTTCTGAGAATAACTAAATGTGCAGGTAATTAATAAAAGTAGAAGAAGTGGTTTTTTCATGTAGGTTTATTTCAAGGCGCAAAATTATCATTTGAGACTATTAATAACAATTATTTTATACTTTTATTATGTTAAATTAAAAGGGTTTTTTATTAAAGGAATTCATTTCGTGTTAATTAACAAGTTAAAATTAAGTATTCTTGATGGTTTCGATTTTTTATGAGATACTTTTGTAAGAAGAAAAATAATTCCTCAACAAATTAGATTATTAATGACTTATAAATTTTTTCCCATTTTAGTTTTCTTTTTAGCGACATTTTCATCAAATAAAATAGAAACCCCCTCAAAATTACCTTCACCATTATTTTCAAAATCAGAGAATTTCTCTGCAGAAATTATTAGTGTTTATAATAATTTAAATCACAATAATTTTTCATTACCAAGGTTAGAAAGCTTCCAAAAAGCAATGTTGGGATTTTATGAAATGAAGAAAAAAGGAATTTTCAAAAAGGATATTTTAACTTTAATTGATTTCAGTTTGTCTTCCAATGAAAAAAGACTTTGGGTTATAGATTTGTCAACAAATACTATCGTTTTTAATTCTTTGGTTGCCCACGGTAGAAACACAGGTGATGAATTTGCAAAGAGTTTTTCTAACTCTGCGGAATCTTTTAAAAGTAGTTTGGGGTTTTATTCAACAGGAGAAATCTATAATGGTAAGCATGGAAAATCATTGAAATTAGATGGTTTAGAAAAAGGTATAAATGACAATGCTAGAAATCGTGGAATTGTTATGCATGCTGCCGATTATGTTTCTAATTTTTTCATAAAAGCGCATAATCGATTGGGAAGAAGTCAAGGTTGCCCGGCATTACCAATAGAATTCACTTCGAAAATAATCAATAAAATAAAAGACAAATCTTGTTTGTACATTTACTATCCAAGTACTAATTCTTGATTTTATAATTTTTTATACAAAATGTAATGAGGCCCAACATCTGGGATTTCAAATTGTCCTCCAATAATTTCATATCTTGATTTTTTATAGAAACCTACGGCTGTTTCACGAGCATTAAACCAAATTAAATCTCCTTTTTTTATTCGAATTTCATTTTCACAGTATTGTAATAATTGTTCTCCAAAACCCTTTTTTTGAAATTCTTCCAGTACCGCCATTCCTCGAATTTGATATTGATTTTCTTCAGAAAAAAATTTATTTTTTACTTCAAATGCTGATATAACAGCGATCAATTGGTTGTCAAAACACAATCCATAGTGAGAAGTTGAAGGTAAATCATCACCCTCAAAATTACAAGTTTCTATTGGCTTGCCGAATCGTAAAACAGGATGTCTCACGATTATTGTTTCAAATGCGGTAATTTTTTCAATTTCAATCATAATTTAATTTCTTTTATTTTCTTGCGAATTGTTATCATAACAATATCAAAATAAATTATTTACGTTACCAAGTTGTCCAATAAAAGGCAAATTTTCAAAGTGTCTTTAAATTTTTTTTCAAAAAAACTTGCAATAAATCCAACTTATTATCTATATTTGCACCGTTGATAATGCGAAAGTAGCTCAGTTGGTAGAGCTCCAGCCTTCCAAGCTGGTTGTCGCGAGTTCGAGCCTCGTCTTTCGCTCTAAAATCCTCAGACTTTTT
>CALPLL020000151.1 GCA_943324395.2 Rhizobium sp. Q54 | reverse complement strand
CTTCTGTTAACGATAGACAAGATCCAGCTGCTGGATATGGTGAAATTTACAATTTTGATTGGAATAATGATTTCAATAATCCGATTTTAAAAAGTGTAACACCTAAAGCTTTTGTTGGAGGTGATCCAAATACGCCAGTGGGTAATACAGATTGGCAAAGTGTTATGTATAAAACAGGTATTGTTACAAATAATACATTAACAGCCTCTGTTGGTAATAAAAATTCTTCAATTGAATTTAGCTTAGGGCATTTAAAAAATACAGGAATGTTAAAATTCACTGGTTATGAAAGAACGAGTGCAAGTGTAAATGCGGTAACTCGATCTTTTAATGACAAAGCTATTTTTGGTTTCAACTTTAATATGGCTAATTCAAATGAAACTTTAACAGCTAGAGATTTAGGTGGTGCATCTACAACATTTTTAGCAGTTACCTTAGCCCCAACTATTCCAGTTTTTCAAAAAGACGGTAAAACATACGCAGGAGCGTTAGGTGCTGGTTATTCAGATCGTAATAATCCGCTTCACATGCAAGATCTTGCTAAATGGAATAATGCAAATAGATTGAATGCTTTTGGTAATATATATCTTGAAATTCAACCAGTTAAAAATTTATTCCTTAAATCTACTATTGGTGCTGACAATTCATTTTTTAGCAACAAAGTTATTACACCTACTTTTAGTGAAGGTGCATTGAATAGAACAACAAATAGCTTGTCTTTTGATAAAAATCAATATTTAAGTACAACATTTTCAAACACACTTAGATATAACTTTAATTTAAAGAGCGATCATAGTTTTAAAATCTTATTGGGAACTGAGTTAATAAAAACAAACTTAGATTTCAGTTTTGGTAAAAAAGAAGGATATGCGCTACAAAATAAAGACTATTTTACGCTAAGTGCAGGAACAGGTAATACTACATTAACTGGTGGATCTACAGGTCATTCTTTGTTTTCTCAATTTGGTAGAATCGATTACAGTTTTTCAGATAAATATTTAGCGGCGGTAACTGTAAGAAGAGATGGTTCATCTAGATTTGGATCAGATAATAGATATGGTATATTTCCGGCAGTTTCTTTGGGCTGGAGAATCGATAGAGAATCATTTTTAAGCTCAAGTAAGACTGTTTCTGAATTAAAATTAAGAGTTGGTACTGGTAGAGTGGGTAACCAACAAATCGGGGACTTGGCTCGTTTTGGTTTATTTGATACTAGATACGGTACTACAATGGCTCAGTTAGTGGGTGGTTTTTGGGAACAATATATGAATATTGGAACAGCCTATTCATTGTCTGGCGCGAATACAGGTACCCTTCCATCTGGCTTTGTACAAACACAAGCATCTAGTTCTACTTTGAAATGGGAAACAACAGATGAAATAAATGCAGGTTTAGATTTTGCATTTTTGAAGAACTCAATTTTTGGATCTTTTGATTATTTTTCAAGAAGTACTACGGGTATATTAATTACACCTCCAGTAGCATCTGCATTAGGAGAGGGACAATCTAAAGCAGTAAATGGTGCTTCAAAATCAAACACAGGATGGGAATTTGTGATTGGTTATCAAAGTCAACAGAAAGGAGATTTTAAATATAACGTTAGATTAAATTTTTCTCAATTTAGAGATAAGATTACTGAATTACCTGAAAGTGTTCGTCCTGCATATCCAGGAAACTTAGTAAGTACAATTTTAGGACATTCTCAATTTGATATCTTTGGCTTTAAATCAAATGGTTTATTTCAATCTCAAGCTGAAGTTGATGCTGCTCCAAAACAAATTGGTGCTGGACCAGGTCGTATCAGATATGAAGACATCAACAAAGATGGGAAAATTGATGATTTAGATAGAACTTGGATTGGTAGTTCTTTACCAAAACTTGAGTATGGTTTAAGAGTTGATCTTAGTTATAAAAAGTTTGATCTATCCATTTTCGGTTCTGGTGTTGCTGGCAAAACTGGGTTTGATGTATATACATTATTTAACAGTTTAATGCGCAGTAGAGAGAATGTAGGACCAGGAGTCTTTAACGCTTGGACAAATACTAATAAAAATACTACTGTCCCTGCTTTGACACTTACAGATAATAATAACGAAGGCAGAGGTTCAGATTATTTCTTTGTAAATGCCTCTTATTTTAAACTAAGAAATGTACAGTTGGGTTACTCATTGAATGGAAATAAAATATTCAATAAAGTAAGAATTTTCGGTATGGCTGAAAATATCTTTTGGATTAAAAGTAAAAAATACACAAGTCCTGATCCTGAAAGAATTGACTTAGATCCAGTACCTATTCCAAGAACCTTTACATTAGGTATTAACGCGTCATTTTAAATACTTTAAAAAAAATACAAATGAAAAATAAATTATTATATACTACATCATTTATTATGCTTTTAATGATAAGTGCTTGTTCAAAAGTATTAGATTATAATCCAAAAGGAGTTTTGTCATCAGCGGACCTTACTTCCACTACTGCGATTGACGGATTGGTGACTTCTGCCTATGCAGCCATAGGAAATGGTGATATGATTGGCCCTATTTATAGTAATTGGGCATACGGAAGTGTAAGATCAGATGATGCCTATAAAGGCGGAGGTGGCACAGGGGATGTAGGAGAAATTGACGCGATGGAAAAGTATAATTTAGTCACACCAAATATGGGTGCTTTTGTTTCAAGAAGCTGGCAAAATTTATATAAATCAATCTCAAGAGCCAATGTTGCATTAAGGGCAGTTAATTCCTTATCAGAAGGACAGTTTCCTAATAAAAAAGTAAGAATTGCAGAATTGAGATTTCTAAGAGCTCATAGTTACTTCACGTTAAAAAGATTATATAAGAATATTCCAATTTTTGACGAAACTGTTGCAGACACTGCTATTTTAAAAACATCAAACACTTTAAGTAATGATGAATCATGGAATAAGATTGCATCTGATTTTCAATACGCAATAGAAAATCTACCAACTAGTCAATCCGAAATTGGTAGAGCAAATAAATATGCTGCACAAGCTTATCTTGCCAAATTAAGATTATACCAAGCCTATGAGCAAGGACCAAATCATCAAGTTACTTCCATTAACAAACAAAGATTACAAGAAGTAGTTGATTTAGCTCAAGCAGTAATTGCTTCTGGTAAATATTCCTTAAGTAGTGATATAGCAAATAATTTTCTTCCTGAAACAGAAAATGGACCAGAATCAATTTTTGCTATTCAATTTACGATAAATGATGGAACAACAGCTGGTCGTTTAAGTTATGAAGATGGATTAAATTATCCACACGGTGCACCTCAGTATGGATGTTGTGGATTTAACGCTGCTAGCCAAAACATGGTGAATGCGTTTACAACTGATGCTAATGGTTTACCAAACTTTGATACTTTTAATAACAGCATTGCAAATTTAAATACTGCTACAGTAGATGTTAGAATTGACCATACTGTTGGTATTGACGGACATCCTTATAAGTATGATAATACAAAACCTTTCAGCAATAGTTGGGTTAGAGACGCTGGTGTTTATGGCAATTTCCATACTATGCGTAACCAACAATTAGCTAGTAGTGCTTCTTATTTTAAGCTTGGGCCATTTATGGGTACGGCTAAAAATTATGATGTTTTACGTTATGACGATTTATTACTTATTCAAGCTGAAGCTTATATTCAGTTAGGTCAGCAGGATAAAGCACTTCCAATTATCAATCAAATTAGAACTAGAGCTGCCAACAGTACGAATAGATTAAAGAAATTAGATGGAAGTTTCCCGTCTAATTATAATCTTAAAAATTATCCTGCTACAAATTGGACTGCCGCGTATGCACTTAAGGCATTACAATGGGAACGTCGACTTGAATTTGCTACTGAAGGAGAAAGATTTTTCGATTTAGTAAGATGGGGTATTGCTGAAAAAGTATTAAATGATTATTTAAACATAGAGAAAGTAAGAAGAACATTTTTATCTACTGCTAAATTTACTGCAGGTAGAGATGAGTATTTACCTATTCCACAATCTGAAATTACTTTTACGAACGGACTTTACAAACAAAATCCAGGATATTAGGAAGTTTATTGATTTAATAAGCACAAATCATTTGAAATAGGTAAAAATAAGGGGAGGTAACACTCTCCTTATTTGTTCATTTAAACTAAACATTATGCATTTTTTTAAATATATATTAAGTCTTAATTTATTATTTTTTTATCATGATTCTATAGCACAAAAAAATAGTCTTATAAATAATGAAAAATATAGACCGCAAATTCACTTTACACCTGAAAAAAATTGGGTGAATGATCCGAATGGTATGGTATTTTATAAAGGCACCTATCATTTATTTTTCCAACATAGTCCAGATACGACAGTTTGGAGTAATATGAGCTGGGGACATGCTACTAGTAAAGACTTAGTACATTGGGATAGAAAGCCAATCGCAATTTATCCAGATAGTCTAGGGTTGATTTTCTCTGGTAGTGCTGTCGTTGATAAAAACAACACATCAGGATTGGGGAAAAATGGTATTATTCCATTAGTGGCCATGTATACCAGCCATGATATGGTTAAAGAAAAAGCTGGTGCGATAGATGTTGAAACTCAAAGTCTTTCTTATAGTTTAGATGAAGGGAAAACTTGGGTTAAATATGAAAATAACCCTGTCTTAAAGAACCCTGGCGTAAGAGATTTTAGGGATCCAAAAATCATTTGGCATGAATCTTCAAAAAAATGGATCGCCGCAATTGCAGCGCAGGATCAGATTTCATTTTATGCTTCATCGAATTTACTGGATTGGGTAAAGTTGAGTGATTTTGGTAAAACTGAAGGTGCTCACGGCGGAGTATGGGAATGTCCAGATTTGTTTCCTATGGAATATAACAATAAAACTTATTGGGTATTATTAGTTAATCTAAATCCAGGCG
>CALPLL020000150.1 GCA_943324395.2 Rhizobium sp. Q54 | reverse complement strand
GTTGAATTATGCCCATCAAGATTAAAATAACTATGATGGGTCAAGTTTATTACAGTATCCTCCGAAGTGGTGGCAACGTACTCAATAATCAATTCATTTTCTTCGGATAAAGTGTAGGTCAAATCTATCGATAAATCTCCAGGGTAATTTTCTTCCCCATCAGGACTTAAATAACTTAACGTTATAGATGGATTTTCTCCTTCGCAAACATTTTTAATCTGCCATATTTTTTGGCTAAAGCCAATATTTCCACCATGCAAGGAATGCCCATTATTATTGCTATTCAAAAAAATAGATTTATTATTTAATTTAAAAACACTATTGTTAATTCTTCCCGCATAACGCCCTACTGTTGATCCAAAATAAGGTGCGCTTTTTAAAAGGAAAGAATTTAAATAATCTTCTATTGTATCAAAACCCAAGACAACGTCAATAAAACTATCATTTTTTAATGGTATTTTTAGTGAGGTTATGGTGGCTCCATAAGTGATAATATTCAATTGCATTCCATTTTTATTGTTAATTTCACAAGAATCAATAACACCTCCATCAGGCAAATTTCCAATGGATTTGATTGCAGAATACTTATTTATAAATGAATTCATTAAATTTTTTATATTTTTTTTATGAAAAGTGAATTTCAAATTTAAATAAATTATCATTATTTTACATACTAGTACCTACCAGTTTTTATGTATTTTTGTAAAAAAAATATGGGCATCATAAATATTCAAAATAATCAAGGAATACCAAAGTACAAACAAATCATTTCCTCAATTGAAAAATCTATTGAAAAAGAGTTTTTAAAAAAAGATGAAAAACTCCCATCAATCAACAAATTATGTCTAGAGTTTTCAATTTCACGAGATACAGTTCTTCAGGCTTATGAAGAATTAAAAAAACGAGGTATTATATATTCTATTCTAGGTAAAGGCTATTATATAAAAACCATTGAAGTAAAAATAAAAAAGAGGATTTTTTTACTTTTTGATGAGCTTAATATTTTTAAGGAAGATTTATATAATTCCTTTATAGAAAATATAGGAATGAATACCCAGGTTGATATTTTCTTTCATCATTTTAATCTTCAAATGTTTAATAAAATAATTAACGAAAGTAACGGGAATTATACTAAATATATTATTATGCCAACTAATTTAGATGGTGCTGCAGCTATAATTAGAACCCTACCAGTTGATGATGTTTATATATTAGATCAAACAAATACTGAATTAAAATCATTTCCTGCGGTATATCAAAATCACAAGAAAGATATTTATAATGGATTAAAAGAAGGTAAAACTAAATTAATAAAATATGAAAAATTAAACATGATTTTTCCTGGTTTTAGGGAACCCGTAGGAATGAAAATTGGTTTTAAAAAATTTTGTAGAGATTTTGGATTTAACCATACTGTTTATGCTGAATTTAAAGATCGTAAAATAAAAAAAGGCGAAGTTTATATAATTCCTGACGATAGAGATTTAGTAAATGTGATTGAAAAATCTAAGCAACAAGATCTAATTCTTGGAGTAGATTTCGGAATCATATCCTACAACGAAACCACTTTGAAAAAAGTGGTCGAAAACGGCATAACAACTATATCTACTGATTTTGTTGAGATGGGAAAAATTTTAGCCCAAATGATTTTGAACGGAAAAAAGGAACAAATAGAAAATAAATGTACCTTGATAATTCGAAAATCATTATAATTAGGTCTCCTAGCCGCTTTTTTTTATGGTTCTAAAAGTCAAATTTATTCTTGGGTTTTTGACTTTTTTTTGAGCTGGTATTTGGTGAACCCAATGGTGTTGTAGAGCACCTCTCATTATCAGCAATGAACCCGATGTTAATTCAAACTTAAAATTTAAATCTGGATTCTGTCTGTGTTTTATATCAAATCTTCTGGTTTCTCCTAGGCTTACAGATGCAATTGTAGGATTTTCTCCAAGTTCTTTTTCATTATCAGCATGCCACCCCATTTTGTCATTACCATCATTATATAAATTCAATAAAACGCTTGTAAAATCTTCGCCAGTGATAAATTTTTCAATTTGGAATTTAATCTCAAGTAATTCTTTAGTCCAAATTTCAGGTAAACAATTTATTCCAGAATAGGAATAATTAAAACCTTCATATCCATACCAAGCTGTTTTTCTGGGAACAGAATAGGTTTTTCCATAAAAGTTAACTTCTTCTTGTTTCCAATTAATGTTATTTTGTAACAAATCAAAGTAGTTTTTCGCTTCAGTTGCTGACAAAAAGTTTCGCATGAACAAAATTTCACCATCTTGTAATGAAATTACTTCAAACGCTTTTTCTTGTTCTTCTGGAGTAAATAAATCCATAGCAATATTTGTTACAAATTAATTTGAATAGAATAGATTTAAATAGACTATTATTTGATATTGTATTTCTCATACTGATTTACAACAATGGTAGCTTTTAAATCAAACATCAAATTGTACAATCCAAAGAAGGTACGATTCATATATATGAAATGTTTTGACCCTCTATTTCCATTCATTTTCCTTAAATTGGTGTCTTTTGCAAACCGTTCTCCCAATTTAGCGATGTTACCAAAAAATTCAGGGTTAGAAAAATCAAAATGTTCTTCTTGAAATGGTAAAGTAAACAAATACATTAAATCGTAGAACATTGTTGTGAAATAGTCCACTTCTTCGATTGAATCGTCACTTCTTAGAATTTCTAATTCAAATAATTTCTTTTTAAATAAATCTGTATTATTGATTACATTTTTGTCAATTAATTCAAAATAGGGCACATAAAAATCATTTGGAATCGCTTTCATACATCCAAAATCAAGAGCGATTAGTTGGTTTCGTTCGTTCACCAAAAAATTTCCTGGATGCGGATCGGCGTGGACTTTTCTCAAAATGTGAATTTGATACATATAAAAATCCCATAGGGCTTGACCTATTTTATTTGCAATTTCTGAATTTTCATTAATTGCTGTAAATTCTGAAAGGTGAACCCCAGTCATCCAATCCATGGTGATGATTCTCTCAGATGAAAATTCAGGATAATAGTTTGGAAATATTAAATTTTCAATTTTTTGACAGGCTTTAACCACTTCTTGGCTTTGATTTAATTCCAATAAGTAATTGGTTTCTTCGATTAATTTGTCTTCCACTTCCTTAAAATACTTATCAGAATCTTTACCTTGAAGATTAAACATTCTTATTGCTATTGGTTTAACCAAAGCCAAATCTGATGAAATACTATTAGCAACTCCAGGATATTGAATTTTTACAGCTAAAACTTTTCCGTTTTTCTCTGCTTTATGAACTTGCCCAATACTAGCTGCATTTACCGAATTAGCATTAAATTCATCGAAAATTTCATAAGGTGATTTCCCAAAATTATTTTTAAATGTTTTTAAAACTAAGGGAGCGGATAGGGGTGGAACTGAAAATTGAGATAGTGAAAATTTTTCAACATAGGCTTGTGGAAGAAAGCTCTTGTCCATACTCAACATTTGAGCGACTTTAAGCGCACTTCCTTTCAAACTTTTAAGACCGTCATAAATATCTTCTGCGTTATTTTCATTTAGTTTATCCCTATTTAGTTCGGAATTAACCATTTTTTCACCATAATACTTCAGATAATTAACTCCAACTTTTGCTCCTGTTTGTACTAATTTTGTTGCTCTTTGAATTTTAGATGTTGGAATGTAGTCTATAGTTTTCATTATTTTGAATATATTTTTTCTTTGAATATGAATTTTCCAAAATCTATTAAACTATCTAATGGGGCCACATTAAATAATTCGAAAGCTGTATTTATAGATTTTTCAATATAAATATCCGTTTTTTCAAATGCCGGAGAGGTATCGTCTATCCAAAATTTTATAGTCAATAACAATTGAAACCAACATGATTCTAGAATCGCTTTTTCTTGAAAATTTTGAAATTGCTCTTGTTTGGTTCTAATCTCATCGGTAATAATTTCAGAAACAAATTCTATATAGCTTTTTCTTAAATTTGATAATTTTGTCAAACTTTTAAGTTGATTTCCAGATTCTTTTAAAGCCATTACAACATAACTTCTGTTGGCAGTTAAAAGTTCAAAAAAAGTAAAATTGAAACTTAATAATTTACTTCTCATGTCATAGGTTTCGAAATCTTTGTCTTTTTTAAGAAGAGCGATTGTTTTTTCAAAGAACATATTAAAAATTTCCTTTTCAATACTTTCAATTGTTCCAAAGAAATTGTAAAACTCCTTTTCGGTAATGTTATTTAGTTTAAAAAATTGATATACAGATTTTGGCTTTTCATTATGCTCTAACACATAATCCATATACATTGATACAATTTTGTCTTTTGAAAGTTCTGATTTCTTAGTTGCCATATTATTATTGTAAATTTATGATTGTAAAGATAAATAATGTTTAATTATTTTCTACTTTTGTTAAACAAAATAATTTGTTAATTTTTTTAATTCAATTGCAATGAAGAAAGTTATTCCCGATAATGTAGTTTTTGACGAGGAAAATGGGTACAACGCGAGTTTATTAAATTATCCCACTAGTGTTGGTTCACCTGTTATAAAAATCGACAATTTAGTTTCTTGGAAAAGCAGGGGCATTAGTAATGTAAATAAGCAATTTGAAAATAAATTCAACGAGCTCAAAATTCAGTATGAAAATTTAATGAAAGAATTCGAATGCAATGAACTGGTTTACAATTCAAATTTTTCATTTGAGCCTGTTATCGGTGAAATCTACCATTTGTATATTGGTGACGATGGATCTAATTTTTTGTCATTAATTTCACCTTTGGAATGGAACAAAGAACACTTAGGAACCTTTCAATTGAACAGTGATAAAAAATGGATTGCAATTGTATGAAAATTTATAATTTACCTTATTAATGATATTAAATTTTAATTCTGAAGACTTAATGGCTTTGGAAAAACACAAGC
>CALPLL020000149.1 GCA_943324395.2 Rhizobium sp. Q54 | reverse complement strand
ATATTAATAAAAATCAAAGCGATAAAAAAGATTAAAGTATGAGCGAATTTAAAAGACATAATTTTAAAAAACTAAAAATATGGCAAATGGGAATGGAACTAGCCAAACATATCTTAGATCTAACAGATACTTATCCAAATTCTGAAAAATTTGGACTGAAAAGTCAAATGGATAGATGTTGTATTTCAATGCCTTCTAATATTGCAGAAGGTTCAAGTAGGACAGATAAATCCTTCAGTCATTTCATTGATATTTCGTTAGGATCTTCTTATGAATTACAAACACAACTAATATTAGCAAATCATAGAAAATATATCACGGACGATTTTTCAAGTTTAATTGAAATTAAAATAGAAGAATTTCAAAAGGCAACGATGTCTTTTCAAAATACTTTAAATAAATAAATAAAACAATTCAAATCAAGGTAATACGTCAATCATCTATTCGTCTATTATCTTTAATCCTTATAAAAAATGAGCGACAAAACAAGAGGAGGTCAATTCCTGGTAAAAGAGACAAAATGTGAAGCAATTTTCACGCCCGAAGACTTCAATGAGGAGCAAATAATGATGCGCGATTCGGTAAAGGAATTTGTAGACAAAGAGATTTGGCCCTACAAAAATCGATTCGAAAATAAAGATTACGCCTTGACTGAGGAAACAATGAAGAAAGCTGGAGATTTAGGTTTTCTAAGTGTAGCTGTGCCTGAGGCCTATGGTGGAATGGGAATGGGATTTGTAAATACCGTTTTAGTTTGCGATTATATATCGGGAGCGACGGGTTCATTTTCAACTGCATTTGGTGCGCATACTGGAATTGGTACTATGCCAATAACATTATATGGAACTGAAGAACAAAAGCAAAAATACGTTCCAAAATTAGCTTCTGGAGAATGGTTTGGGGCTTATTGCTTGACAGAACCAGGAGCTGGATCAGATGCTAATTCTGGAAAAACAAAAGCAGTTTTATCTGAAGATGGTACACATTACAAAATTACAGGACAAAAAATGTGGATTTCAAATGCGGGATTTTGTTCCTTGTTCATCGTTTTTGCTCGAATTGAAGACGATAAAAATATAACTGGTTTCATAGTTGAAAATGATCCTACCAATGGGATTTCAATGGGTGAAGAAGAACATAAGTTAGGAATTCGCGCCTCTTCTACTCGACAAGTTTTCTTTAATGAAACCAAAGTATCAGTTGGTAATATGTTATCTGAAAGAGGAAATGGTTTTAAAATAGCCATGAATGCTCTGAATGTTGGTAGAATAAAATTAGCAGCAGCTTGTTTAGATGCACAACGAAGAGTAACTACAGGAGCAATCAAATATGCCGTTGAAAGAGTGCAATTCAATACTTCAATTTCTCAATTTGGTGCTGTTAGACAAAAAATTGCTGAAATGGCGACTTCTTGTTATGCAGGAGAAAGTGCTACTTACCGAGCTGCAAAAGATATTGAAGATCGAATAATTGCGAGAGAGACTGAAGGAGCATCTCATCAAGAAGCAGAATTAAAAGGGGTTGAAGAATATGCAATCGAGTGTTCTATTCTGAAAGTAGCAGTTTCTGAAGACGTTCAGAATTGCGCAGACGAAGGAATCCAAATTTTTGGAGGAATGGGATTTTCAGAAGATACTCCAATGGAAAGTGCATGGCGTGATGCTAGAATAGCAAGAATTTACGAAGGTACAAATGAAATTAACAGAATGCTATCCGTTGGAATGCTAATTAAAAAAGCAATGAAAGGACATGTAGATTTATTAGGTCCTGCATCTCAAGTTCAAGAAGAATTAATGGGAATTCCATCATTTGATGTTCCTGATTATTCAGAACTTTTTGCTGAAGAAAAAGAAATGATTGCTAAAATTAAAAAAGCCTTTTTGATGGTTGCTGGTGGTGCAGTGCAAAAATTCGGACCAGATTTAGAAGGACACCAACAATTATTAATGGCTGCTGCCGATATGCTAATTGAAATTTATATGGCCGAAAGTACTATTCTTAGAACCGAAAAAATTGCTAAAAAAAATGGCGAAGAAAAAGTTCAAGAACAAATTGCAATGGCTAAACTATATCTATATAAAGCAGTTGATATAATTAATTTGAAAGGGAAAGAAAGTATTATTTCATTTGCGGAAGGCGACGAACAAAGAATGATGTTAATGGGATTACGAAGATTTACAAAATATTCTAATATGCCAAATGTAGTTGGACTTAGGGAAATAATTACATCAAAATTAGTTGACAAAAACGAATATTGTTTTTAAGATTATAAACTAGAAATGTTGGTTTTAATAGAAAGTCACTTTGTATTTGTTTTATAAAGTGACTTTTTTATGGAATTTAAATTTAATATAAAATTAAGAAAAACGAGCCTTTTTATAATTATAAATGACTAATTTTATGAAAATTAAATCTGAGAATCATGAAAAAAATAATAGTTTCAATTGCAATCATCATAGCAGTAATTTTAGGCTGTAAAACAAATTCTTCAAATGGAATTACCTCAAAATTAAACGTAACATTTGAACCTAAAAGCAGTAGTAATGTTCAAGGAACAGGCGTTTTTACAGAAAAAAACGGTCAGGTAACTTTTACTGCAAATTTCACTGGATTGAAACCAGGAATTCACGCAATTCATATACATGAAAAATCTGATTGTAGTGCTGCTGATGGAAGTTCGGCGGGTGGACATTGGAATCCTACATTCAAAAAACATGGTAAATTAGGTGAAGGAGAAGCTCACAAAGGAGATATTGGTAATTTTACAACCGATGAATTTGGTAACGGCAGCATTACTTTTACCACATCAGAATGGTGTATAGGATGTGGAGACGCTACGAAAGACATAGTTGGAAAAGGGTTAATAGTTCATCAAGGACCAGATGATTATGTTTCTCAACCATCAGGAAATTCAGGAGCAAGAGTTGCTTGTTCGGCAATTATTAAATAAAAATTAATTTAATGTAGAAATCATTTTTGTATCATAAAATATATAAATTTGTTGGTATAAACTATGAAATGATAAATGCTTCTGCTTCAGGCTGGATAGATAAATTTTTCTCCGATCAAAAGTCGATAACCAACCCTGTTATTGAAAGTGCAGCTATATTTTATTCAAATACAAGAAACACAGGATTTATTTACGGTTATATAGTTTCTCTAGATACAGAAAATCCTATAGATACTGCCGAATGGACCGAGGATGAAATTTCAAAAGTAGCTTTATTAAATTCTTTATTCGGAGTTTATAAAATTAATACCAAAGATTCAAATCCTGATAATTTCACTGTTAAAACGGTTTCATTTTATAATGAAATGCACCCTCAAGGATTTAATTTACTAAAGAAAATTCTACCTAATAATTCCACTTCAATTGATTTAGAAAAGATAATTGATGGTAGGATAAAAACTAATATTGATATTATCAATAAACAGTTTTCTCATGTTTTAACAAATGCTCTACTTTTTATTGATGTTCTTGCATTTAATTACTATTTAACGAATGGCTCTATTCCTGAAAAATACCTAAATAAAATTGAGGAAGCGATAATTAGCGTGGTTTCATTATCGCTTAAAATAAAATCAAACAAAACGAATTATGATGATTTATTGATTAAATTATTAGAAGCATCTGTACGATACACTAAGTTTTCAAAAATTACTATTCAGAATCTGGATGACTTAAAATTAGACTCATTCACTTTAGATATAGAAAAATTTTATTTAATTGATTTGGCCGGAATGGCACTTTGGAGTGATGAAAAAATAGAAAAGAACGAAGCCTTTTTTCTTCATCATTTAGCTGAAATTTTGTCGGTTTCAGATGATTTTGTAGAAAGTAGTATTTTTAATACAAACGAGTTTATTACTAAATACAAAAATGAAATACCCTATTTCAAATATTCAAATCCTGTAAAACATTTTTTTGATCACACTACACAAAATGTGGAAGTATTGATTAGCAGAAACAAAAATCGATTATTTAAGGAAATATCTGAAAGCAAAGAATTAATGTTGTTGCTTGCTAAATCTACCAGAAAAGATTTGGATGAAAAGGAAAAGAAAAAAGTAAAAAAACAACTATTGGATATTTGTAAAACTATCCCATCACTAACTATTTTTTTATTGCCTGGTGGCTCGCTATTGCTACCAATATTAATTAAATTTATTCCTAAATTATTACCTTCCGCTTTTAATGAAAACTTGGAGGAGTAGTTAAAAACCACTCGATAGTGGTTAGAATTTTAATTGGTAAACATTATCTAAATCATCATTGGAACTAAAATTCACATTTAAATCGGTTACAAAACCAGAATTCAAACCATAAGACCAACCGTGTAATGTTAACTCCTGACCACTTTTCCAAGCTGATTGAACGATAGAAGTTTTAGCTAAATCGAAAACTTGTTCTTTAACGTTCCATTCAACAAAAGTATTAAAACGTTCATTTTCATCAGTAATTGAGTCTAGGTGATCTTGATGTAAACGGTAAACGTCTTTTATGTGTCGGATCCAGTTGTCGATAATTCCAATAGATTCATTGCCCATTGCGGCTTTTATTCCTCCACAACCATAATGCCCACAAACAATTACATGTTTAACTTTCAATACATTAACAGCATAATCCAGCACACTTAGCATATTCATATCAGAATGTATAACCATGTTGGCAATATTTCTGTGAACAAAAACTTCACCAGGCTTTGCACCAATAATTTCATTTGCAGGAACACGACTATCAGAACAACCAATCCACAATAATGGCGGAGTTTGACCTTTTGCCAAGTCTTTAAAATAATTTGGATCTTTTTCTAATGCGTTTTCAACCCAAACCTTATTATTATCTAATATTTTTTTATAGAAGTCACTCATGTCCTATGTAATTTAATTATGGCATAAATTTACTCTATTTTTATTAATTGATAAAAAAAGAGACAGTTAAAAACTGCCTCTTCTCTGAAAATTATGTTTTTAATAAAAAATAACCTCACCATT
>CALPLL020000148.1 GCA_943324395.2 Rhizobium sp. Q54 | reverse complement strand
ATTAAGGGGCTTTTTATACCGCCTTCATAGACTTCGGATTTTCTTCCTCTTAAATCTCCACCAGTACGCAGGTAACTATCTTCTTCCTTAGTAAGCGCCGATCCATTATCACTTGCAAAAATTATTAAAGTATCATCCAACAGATTCAATTCTTTTAATTTTGCAACAATTTCGCCTACTTCTTGATCTAATCTCGACGTTAATGCAGCATATTTAGGAACGCTGAAATCTTCAGAATGAGCATCTCCTATGGGAAATCCTGTCTTTTTAGAATAGTATTCTAGGGTTTTATCATCTGGTTGATGATAAGGTTCATGTGGTAAAGTAGGACAAAAATACAAGAAAAAAGGTTTGTTTTTATTAGATTCAACAAACTCTAATGCTCTATCTTTAATAATGTCTGCGCTATAAGCAGAATAAGGAGTGTCTATATTTGTATTTAATTCCACTAAGTCATTTTTACGCAAATAAGAGGTGAAATAATTATGAGCATGAATCTGTCCATTATAGCCATAAAACTGGTCAAACCCTTGATTGTTTGGAGATCCTTCTGAAGCTGGATAACCAAGCCCCCATTTCCCAAAAGCTCCAGTGGTATATCCAGCGGTCTTCATGATTTCGGCAACTGTTATTTCAGTTGCTGGAATGGGTTCGTTTCCTTCATAAGGAAGCGCCCTATTATCTCTAATATAGGCATGACCTGTATGTTTACCCGTCATTAAAGACCCTCGCGAAGGAGCGCAAATATTAGATCCACAATAATGATTGGAAAACTTCATTCCCTCTTTGGCCAATTGATCAATGTTGGGAGTTTCGATTATTTTACCACCATAACTCCCCAACTCATTGTATCCCATATCATCGGCTAAAATGAAAATTATATTGGGTTTTTTAGTGTTTTTTGTTTCTTGAGCCTGTATACCAAATGCAGCTAGTAGGATTGCAAAAGCAAGTATGTTTTTTGTATTCATTTTTGTCTTTATATTTAAATTAATTTTCTCCGTCCTTTTCAACAAAACCTGAAGGGATTGGAACTGTTTTTTTACCAAAAACCTCAAAAAACTTGTCGAACATATTATAATATTTTTCTTTATACATTTTTTTCATTTTTTCTTCTCGAGCTTGAGGGTAATAATCGAAAATATCTCCTTTTCCAAGTGCTCTAGGATCTTTTTGTCTTTTTAATTCCTGATTCATTTGTGCACTTAATTGATTTCTTAACACAGCATATTTAGAATCAGAAGCGAGATTATTAATACAATCTGGATCTATTTCCATATCATAAAGTTCCTCCATAGGCCGTTTCCCAAAAGATAGTTCATAATATTTATAATCTGGATCCTCTTTTTTTAGTTCTGTTAAATAAGATTTTGTTGGTGAATTATCCACATTATTATACCCATATTCCGGGTCTCCGGCAGGCCATCTATTATTTTTGTAATTATGAATATAAAGGTATTTATCGGTTCTAATTGCTCTAGCAGGATAACCAACATTTATTTGATCTCCTTCAATGCGACCCATATCATGACGTTCTTTTCCTAATAACGAAAAAGAACGTTTTTCATCGATTCTTCCAGATTTTTCAGAAAGTAAAAGATTTAGAAAACTTTTACCTGTCATTTGTTTATCGATTTTTAATCCCGCAGCTTCCATAAGTGTTGGAGCAACATCAGGAAAATTTATAAAATCGGTCACTACTCTTCCCGGAATAATTTTGTCGCCCCAGCGTACCACAAATGCTTCATGAAAATCTTCTTCATAAATTTGTCCTTTTATTCTTGGAAATGGCATTCCCTGATCGGATGTAGCAATAATAATAGTATTGTCTAACAACCCTCGCTTTTCGAGAGAAGCCAATGCTAAACCAATTTGACGATCATGATACTCCACTTCTACTCCATAATCAGCTAAATCACCACGAACTAATTCATTGTCAGGAAAAAAGGCTTGAACCGTAATTTTACTCAAATCTTTATTCTCTTTTTTATAGGAATCTTTTTCATATTTACGGTGTGCCTCGTGGGTTCCAAACCAAAAACAGAATGGCTTTTCTGCGTCTCTTTTAGTTAAAAACGCCTCGAAGTTTGATGCATAATCTTGTTTACTTATTCCCTTATATGGTGGGATAAGTGAGATTTCATTGTATTCCCAACCAGCAGGATTGTGTTCTCCGTAGTACACTCCGGGGCCCCAACCTTTACCGGTATAGCCTATTAAATATCCACTTTCTTCTAATAATTTAGGATAAAATTTCCATTTGGGAGGTATAACAGGTATGTGATTTGCAGCTTCTTCTAATTGCCAAGAATACCTTCCAGTTAAAAAACAAGCTCTAGATGGTGAACATTTTGGATTACAAACATAGGCGTTGGTAAAAAGTGCTCCTTCATTTGCAATTCTATCAAAATTGGGTGTCTTAATATATTTTGAACCATATACTCCCATACTATTTCGTGAGATGTCGTCCCCCATAATAACTAGAATATTAGGGCGCTTATTTTGAGCTATTCCTTCTATCGTATTAAAAAAGCTTAAAAATAACAATAAGGAAAAGGCAAATAAATAACAACTTTTTTTCATTTTTTTTAAGATTTATGGTAGTAAACTAATTTATTTACGTTGAATATTTACTTCAATGCCGTTAAAAATATCATCGATTGAATCTGTATTTACCAATACAAAGTCAGACTCCATTTTTCCACTTTGGTTTAATTGCATGTCGGTAACCTCAACTGTAACAGATTTCCACTGGTTATCGCCCTTCCCTTTTACCTCAAGAGCAGTTTTCATTACTTTTCCTTTGTTGTATTGTAATGCCCAAGTTGAACCAGGGTTTTTATCCAACCAAGTGATGGTAAATTTTAAACTTTTCGGTTTAGACGTTGCAAACACCTCATCATCAAATTTAAAATACATAGTGTTTTTGCCAGTTGCATTTTCAAAGGAACGAGCAAATCGATCGTATTTAGAAGAGTTTTTGTCAATTTCACCTCTAATCCTGAAAAGTCCTATAGAAGTTTCATCGGGTTTAATTTGATATAAGAAACGTTCGAAATTTCCTTCTGCAATGTCCCATCCTGCATCATTGTAACCTTTTTGTCTCTCTCGTTGATTCACTTGACCTATATCGGCTGATTCTAAATCATCCATTTTTGCCCCTCTTGATGCATAGGCATTACAAATATTAGTATAACGTTCCAGATTTTTCGACTTTGCATTTCCAAATGTTTTTACCGGAAATTTAATGGTGTCTGCAGCGTTTAGTCCTTCGTGAAAAACAGAAAAGACTGTTGTTGCAGTAGTGGGATAAACTTGTTGTGCATATATATTGTACATTTTAAAAATATCTCTAATTTCCTGATGCTCCATAGCATATTGGATTGCTCTTTTAGAGCAATTATAAGACGATAATCCTGTATTAATTCCGCTTAATGCTGACCAATAAAAAGCCAATTCTGTATTGATATTAAATATTGGTTTTCTCCAGGACTCGTCCATTTCAGAAGCGGAGAACAGTTTCATACCTTTCGGATTAATAAGATAAGGCGTCCATTGCTCCTTAAATGATTGTTCACCAGTTAAATGATGTCCTCTATTGTAGGCTCCTCCTTTTATTCCAAAACCAATTTTCGGGTCAATCGTATTCATCACCCAATTGTTAGCAACAGGGTTTTTAATAGGATCAACATTATTAAATGTTAAAACAATTTGTCGGTCAGTCACGTCATTAAAATACTTCTTAAATTGAGCAAATGCTTCTATCCGATATTCTTCCCATACCTTTTTTTTGTCAATGGAAAACTTTTCATCAGTTGGCTCTCCTTTATAAGGTTCTTCGTCACCAGTAGCTCCTGTTTTTACTTGTACAAAAGCAATGCAATCAAATTTTTCTTTGGGCTGACTTCTTAAAAAAAGTGAGAATTTTTTAATCAATTCAAAATAATATTTCTTATGATTTTCACTTAAATAGAAAGGGTAATTGGCAAATTTTATAGCATGTTTTTCTGGCTTTTTGCTAATTACTTTGACCAATGGCACACCATTATCATAGAGCCATAATGGAGAATTTGGGCCTACATTAATGCTTATTTTTACTATTTTATGGTATTTGGCTGCTTTATCTAAAACCTCTTGGAACATAGAAAAATCAAATTTTTCTGGTCCCTTAGATTGCACTTCTGCCCATGTGGCTGAAACTTCTATGCCCATAACAAAGTCGGCTTTTGGGTCAGAATAATCATCAACTCCACCTCCACGATCCCAAACACCATAAGAACTTATGGGAACCGCTATTTTTTGTGCTTGTGATTTTGTAATAAAAAAAAGAACAAAGCTAAGTAAGGCGAAGTATTTATAAAGAAATTTCATAATTATTTTTAATTTTTAATTGAGTTAAAGTTATAAGAAATAACTTTAATTTAAAACAAGTCAACAGTTAAGAATTTGAATAGAAAATTAGAAGAAAAAAATTAAAAGAGAACATCCCTGTTTATAAATAAACTTGAAAGTTCTCTTTAATAATTAATAGTACTGTTTCAAAATATTAAAAAATTATTCTTTAATAACTTTTTTTGTAATAACACTACCATTTTCTTGCACCACTTTAACAATGTAAGCTCCATTTCCTAAAGCTGCAACATTAATATCTGTAGCACTATTGTTAGACGCTACGTTTCTACCTTGCATATCGTATACTTCAATTTTAGTAATTTTATTAGTTGAACTTATATTCAAAACCTCACGTGCAGGATTTGGATATAATGAAATTGTATTATTTGCATTTCCAAAATCAGCATTGCCTAAAGCAGTAGGAACAACATTATCAAAAACCATTGAATCAACATAAACAGAATTAGTTGTAGGATTGATATTCAATACACCTCCAAGAATTGCACCAACAGCTGGCGCAACTGCACCTGTTGCATCACATATTACCCAATTTATAGTATCCGTGTGTGGTACTGCAGGCGAAACACTGTTTGCACCAGACGTGTTT
>CALPLL020000147.1 GCA_943324395.2 Rhizobium sp. Q54 | reverse complement strand
TAAGCGTAATATATTTGATTATTGAACTTAACTAAACTTGCATTTTTTCCTTTTGTAGGGGTTTTGTACGTAATGAATTTATTGGTTTTTAATAGATTTTGATCTAACTTAAATCTGAAAACACCTTTGTATTCGTGACTAACAAAAACATCAAGAGAATTGGTGATTTCAAAATAGCGTGAAGAATAATCGAATCCTGTAATTTTATTTCTAAAAACCCACTTATTGTTAAGATTCTCCAAAACTGAAACTCCGTAGTAATTTCCTTGGAGTAATAAATTATTATGATTTGGAACTTTCGAGAATTTCCAAGTACCCGATTGTGAAAAAATACAGGTTGCAACACCTGAATTTAATGTAAAAGTCCCAGAATCATGCCCACAAAAAAGTGTACCTTGATTTTCGTAAAGCGACCATACTTGTCCTTTGGTTCCATTGATAAATTGAAAATCATCATTGGTACCATAACCTTTGTAAAACAAACCCTGATTGGTTCCAATATATAATTTTCCTTGATGAACGATTGAAGTATATACAGTTCCTAGAATTCCAGTGTTATCAGCAAAACTTCTAACTGGCGATTGAATGTTTATACAATTAATTCCATTGTCTAAACCAAGCCATAAATTTTTATCAGAATCTTCAAAAAGTGATAATACAGTGTTATTACTTAAACCTTTATTTTGAGTAATGTGGTATTTTACTTTTCCTTCTCTAGAAATAATAAAAATTCCGTTGGATACAGTTCCTAGAGCAAAACTTCCATCCGATAAAATTCTACAACTATAAATTGTACTTGATGAAATCCCAGAATCCATGAAGGTGGGAGATTTAGTAACATTTCCAGCAATCAATTTAAACAATCCATCAGATTGAGTTTGGATTAATAAACCCTCAATTGTAGAAAAAACCGATACAATTCTACCTTTTTGGAAAATAATATTGTTTGAGGCTAGTTTACTTTTTCCATTTTCGATTTCAAAAAGTCCTTCTCCAGGAGATTGATAATATATAGAATTATTGGTTCTAAAAGATTTTACAATACCATTTTTAGGAGCAATAATATTGAATTTTCCAGTTTTTGTATCGTAAATAAAAATCTTATTCAAAGACTGAAATATCACCCATTGATCGTAATTCAAAATATTCCAAAACTGCTCGTCGTCTTGAATCTTATTTTTTAAAGATTTACTAAGTGAAGTATATTTTAGTTGGCCATTTGATTGTCGAATCCAATAACCGAATTCCATATAACAACCTGTATAAATTTTATTGTCAATTACATTAACAGAACGAATAATGGTTTCGTTTGGCGATGGATATAAACTCCAGGTAGTTCCGTTATATTCTAATAACCCTTCATTGTTTGCAAAATAAATAAAATCGTTTTTATCCTGCGATATCATCCAGTTTTGATTTCCAGCACCATAAGTTGCAGGATTGTATTTCACAATTGGAGGCAACTCTTGACAGAATGAAAATTGGAAACTTAGTAAGAATACTATTAAAAAATAGAATTTATTATTAAACATGGTAATATATTAATTTTTAGGGATTATAAAGATAAAAAAAAATCAAATTAAACAATATAAAACTCAATATTTATTAAATTCATTTATACTATATTCTTAATTAACTAATAAAAAAAACACGTTCCTTTCGGAACGTGTTTTCTAAACAATTAACTAAAAATTAAACTAGTTTTTAACTAATCTTGAAGTTGAAGCAACTCCACCGATCATTGTTTTAACAACGTAAACTCCAGTTTGAAGATTTGCTACATCTAAAGTAACAGAATTACTATTAGAAGTTTTAGCAAGAACTTGTTGACCAAGTACATTGTATAAAGTAACGTTTTCTATCACATCATTAGCTTCAATTGTGAAAACTGATGAAGTTGGATTTGGATACATTCTGATGTTTGAAGCATTAAAAGAATTAACACCTAAAGCAGCAGCACCAAATCTCATATCGTCAAAATAGTAAGTTTGACCTGATCCAGCAGTACCAAAATTGAAGAAGATAGATGCTTTGTTATAAGCAAATGCAGCATTAAATGCAGCAGTACCTGTAGCTTGATTGTTGAAATTAAATTCCATTACTTGCCATCCGTTAGCAACTGTAGTTAACGCTTCTGTTTCAACAGATTGCGTTGGCTGACCAGAAACTTCCACTTTTAAACGAACCGGAGTACCAGCTGTTGGAGACCAAACTCTAACATTCATTCTTCTTTCAGTTGCAGTAAATGGAATAGCTGGGCTGAATCCAAGTTCAGCAGCACCAGTTACAGTAGTACCAGCCCAAACCTCAGGGGCATTTTTGATAACTCTAGCAACTTTGTTAGAAGCTAATGTTGGATCAGTTACAATAGTAGAAGCAGTACCACCGAATGAAATTAATCCATAATCAACAGTAGTATCATCAAAAGTAACTGGTAAGCTCATTTGAGTTAAAACTGGACCAGTTGGAGCAATTAAACGAATGTCATCAACTAAGAAAGTAAAATTAGCAGACGCATCACCTACAGTTCCTAGATCGAAAATAAACACTAATTTTGTGTAAACATTAGTAGTTGAAACAGCTTGATAATCAAATGTCATTTCTTCCCAACCGTTAGCAACAGTTCCTACAACTTCTCTTTCAAATGGAACTACCCCAGCAGCACCTTCTACTTTTAATAAAAGTTTAGCACCAACTCTTGGAGAATATACTTTTACTTTAAATATTTTGTTAACTGAAAAATTAATTGGAGCAGCTAACGCAATTAAACTTCCTGCCCATGGTTGCCCAGCACCTTTAACAATTCTACCAACATTAGCAGAAGTATTAATTCCACTTGGGTTAGGATTAGCAATTTTAGTTCCAACACCACCATCAAAATCAGTAAATGTATATGCAACAGCTGATGATTCAAAATCAATAGGTAAAGAAGGAGCAGCTAAAGCAGCAGGGTTTTTCCAGAAATAAATATTATCTAAATAAACTGTTTTACCTGGAGCAACCGATTCAAATTTAAATTGAATAATCGCCGCTAAATTTGGAACAGTATAACTTGTTAATGGAATATCAAAACTATTCCATCCAGAAAGTGTTGGTGTTAAAGTTACAGCATTTTCACCACCACCAATTAAAGATACTTTGAAAGAAGTACAATCAGGAGTCCATAAATCCAAGTGTAAAGTGTTCATTGCAGAAACATTTTGAGCTGCAGCAAACTGAGCACCTTGGTAATTTAAGTTGGTCATTCTTCTAGTTGCATTTCCAGCAACTTGTATTTCTGAAGCTACAGTAGTTTGACCCCAGTTTGGATTCCAATCTGTTCCAGGAATTTCAGCGTAAGCATTACTGTAATAATTCATCACATCAGCTGCAACTCTGGTAGGAGGTGCAGGAGCAGCAACAGTTGGAGGACCAAAAGTTACTGTAAATAAAGCAGTAGTACTTCCAGCAGAATAAGAACCTGCAGCAGCTTGGTTAGCTGTAATTGTAGAAGTACCTGCACCTACAACAGTGATTGTACTTCCGCTAATTGTTGCTACAGCAGTGTTACTACTAGTATAAGTAAATGCGCCTGTACTATTACTTGTTGGAGGAGTAATTGCAAAAGGAGCATCACCCACTAATTTTGCAGGTACTGAGAAACCAGTGATTGTTGGAGTTCCAACAGCAGCAGGAGCTTTCCAAAAATAAATATTATCTAAATAAACGTTGATTGGAACAGTACTACCTGCACCATTCGCAGCAAATTTTAATTGAATTACAGAATCCCAAGTCATTCCAGTGAAAGCACTTTTAGGAATGTCTAAGCTAGCCCATGAACCAGAAGTATAGTTAACAGTTACAAGAGTTTCTGCTGCACCTGTACCACCAGCATTAATTGGACTTACTTGTAAAATTGAAGTAGATGGGTTTGCACTACACCATACATCAACGTGAAGAAACTCCATAGAAGAGGCATTCTGAGTACTTAATAAAGTACCTTGGTAATTGAAATTCGTGTAAGCTAATACAACATTAGTTCCAGCACCGGTTGGGTTAAAAGTAGTGTTAACAGCACCTGTTTGTCCCCAATTCGGGTTTAAATCAGTAGCAACCGAAGTATAGCTATCACTATAAATTGAAATAACATTTGCCTGCAAACGGTTTGGAACCGGGGCATTTGTTGTTGGTTGTGAAAATCCAATAGACGAAACTAAAAGGAAAATCAAAAAAGTAATTTTTTTCATGTTAATAGTTTAAAAAGTTAATATTCAAATTTACTAGTCTTCTATTTTAATTGAATTAAATGTCACTATATAAAAACTATACAATTAAAAAATAATTAAATTTTAGTGTAAAACGATTATTTACAAGGCTTTAAAGCAAATAAATAAAAAAATAATACAGATGTAATTAATGCATTTGTTGTGGTAATGTAAAGTTTTACTATTACGTTTTCGTTCCTTTTTTGTTTAACAAAAAATGAAAAAGATTAAAAAAATGACGAAAAAAGCAAAATCAATAAAAATGAATACAATAAATAAATTATTACTATTTTACTATTTCAATAAAAAGTGTCTAAAAATAATATGGAATTAACAGTTTAACTTTTGTTGGAAGTTTGTGTTGTTATATTTATTTATCTTTACACTCTTTAAAATTGACCATGATTAAAACAGACATTTCAAAACTAGAACCTAAAAAAAATATCATAATCAAAGGTGCTCAAGTTCACAACTTGAAAAATCTTGATGTCGCTATCCCTCGAAATAAATTGGTAGTAATTACTGGTTTGTCTGGTTCTGGTAAATCAAGCTTGGCATTTGATACTTTATATGCTGAAGGTCAACGAAGATACGTTGAAAGTTTATCGTCTTACGCCCGTCAATTTTTAGGAAGATTGGACAAGCCAAAAGTGGAATATATTAAAGGTATTGCTCCTGCAATTGCTATTGAACAGAAAGTAAATACTACAAATGCTCGTTCTACGGTGGGTACATCAACTGAAATATATGATTATTTGAAGTTGTTGTATGCTAGAATTG
>CALPLL020000146.1 GCA_943324395.2 Rhizobium sp. Q54 | reverse complement strand
TCAAATGATGAGAACCCTAAAAGTATCAAAGGACCATCAGTTGAATGTATTAATGTGCCAGACAATGCATATCAAGACGGAGTTAATGCTCTTTTAGCTAAAGAACAAATCATTAAATTATCTAAGGGTGATAAGCCGTTTTTCATGGCTGTTGGATTTTCTAAACCTCATTTACCTTTTGTATCGCCAAAAAAATATTGGGATTTATACAAAAGAGACGATATGCCAATTGCCTCTTTTCAAGAACATTCTAAAAATGGACCTTTAATAGCTTATCATCAATCTGGAGAATTACGAAATTATTTAGATATTCCTGAATTTGCTACTTTACCAGCAGATTCTTTACGAATTGGATTAAAACTTGAAAAACAAAAAGAATTAATTCACGGTTATTACGCTGCTGTATCTTATTTAGATGCTCAAGTTGGTATTTTATTGAATACATTAGAATCTTTAGGAACTTTAAACAATACCATTATTGTACTTTGGGGAGATCACGGTTGGCATTTAGGTGACCATGATTTGTGGCACAAACACACCAATTTTGAAGAAGCGACTAGAGCTCCGTTAATCATTGCAGGACCTGGAATAAAATCAGGTAAAACGAATTCTCTTTCTGAATTTGTGGATGTTTTTCCAACAATTTGTGATTTAGCAGGTGTGCCCATTCCAAACAAATTAGACGGTTTAAGTTTGAAGCCATTGATGTTAAACAATAATGCTAAAGTGAATGATTACTCCATTAGTCAGTATCCGAGAAAATTAAAGAAAGTGGAAATGATAAAAAAAGGTTATGCAGATCCTAAAATTATGGGATATAGTTTGAGAAACGATAATTATAGATTCACTATTTGGATGAATAATTTTACAAGTAAGCAGCCTTTCAATGAATCTCAAATTTATGCTTCTGAAATGTATGATTATGTAAAAGATCCTTTGGAGAAAGTAAATGTTGTTAACGATAAAGATTATGCTGCAATTTCTAAAGAATTGAAAGCTAAAATGTTAGATTATTTTAAAAGTGAATTAGCAAAAAAATAATTGTTTTACTTGTATAAAATGAATAAATCAAGAATATATTTACTACTTATTTTAATTGTTTTATTACAAGGTATAACTTATGCTCAAACCTCAAGTTTAGTTTCCATGGGGTCTAATGGGAATTTAATATACACTCCAGATAATAAAGGAAATGTTGTTCCCGATTTTAGCGCAGTTGGATATTTGAATGGTGAATCACCGATACCAACAATTGGTGTGGTACTAACTGTAAATCCAGTTGCGGGTGATAATCTAGCCAACGTTCAAAACGCAATTAATCAAGTGGCTGCAATGCCAGTAGACGCTAGTGGATATCGAGGAACTATTTTATTTACTGCTGGAACTTATAATCTAAGTGATACAGTCACTATTTCGGCAAGTGGAATTGTACTTCGTGGCGCCGGATTTAATGGAACTGGTACTAATTTCATTGCTACCAAAACTGCTCAGCACACTTTATTCAACTTTGTAGGTTCTTCAAGCACTTCATATAATTCCTCCAATTCTACCAGAAAAGCAATTACAGATCCATATGTTGCAATAGGCAAAAAGCAAATTACAGTTGCTTCAGGTCATACATTTGCAAGAGGTGATAAAGTTTTTGTTCATAGAATTCCAAATGATGCATGGATAATTTTATTAGGGATGAATTTATTGTCTAACATTGATCCTTTAGCTGTAAATTGGACAGCAAGTGCTTATGATATGGATTCTGAAAGAAAAATAGAAAATATAAATGGCAATGTGATTACTTTGGATGCCCCAATAATGGATATTATTGATCCTGTTTATTCAACAGGTGAATTGGTAAAATTTACGGATAATAGAATAAAAAATTGCGGTATTGAAAACATGAGAATTTCTTCAACGTATACTTCTTCAACAGATGAAAATCATGGTTGGGAGGCTGTTGCATTTGATAAAATATACAATTCTTGGGCTAAAAATTTAGAAGTATATTATTTTGGTTATTCTGCAGTTCACATCAATTCTGACGCTAGTTTTATTACGGTTGATGCTTGTAAAATGTATGATGCAAAATCCATTATTGATGGCGGTCGTCGTTATTCATTTAATGTAGATGGGCAACGTTGTTTGGTTCAAAATTGTATTACAAGAAATGGACGTCACGATTATGTAAATGGAAGTAGAACCTGTGGTCCAAATGTGTTTTATAACAGTTCTTCAACTATTCAAAATAATGATATTGGTCCGCACCATCGATGGGCAACAGGAATTTTATTTGATAATTTAGTTGGAGATGGAAGAATGGACGTTCAAAATAGATTGGATATGGGAAGCGGTCACGGTTGGTCTGGTGGTCAAATCATGTTTTGGAATTGCAATGCTAATAGAATGGTAATTCAAGATCCCCCAGGTGATCATATCAATTGGGCTATTGGTTGTGTTTGTCCAGATGTAACCGGTGTTGGCGATGCTACCACCGAACCATTGGGTGTTATACAATCTTTAGGAACTAGAATTACTACTATCCCAAGTCTATATTTAGCTCAATTAAATGACCGACTTGCTAGATTGGATAACAATCAATTTGAGAATAATAACGCTGGATTTTCAATGAAATTAAGTCCTAATCCAGTAAGTTCTACAATTTCAATTATTGCAAACCAACCATTTGATAAAAATTGTACTATTTCAATAGTAAATAGTAACGGTCAAGTTGTAATTAATCAAATAGATACTATTAATTTTACAAATGATAATCATGAAATTAGTTTTGAAGTATCTAACTTGAGTTCAGGAATTTATTTTGCTGAAATAATCAATAATTCAATTCCAAGAAGTATCAAATTCATTAAGAAATAATAAAATATTGCGATATATGAAACAACCGATAAATATTAAAAATTTTACAATTATTATAGCTTTTGTTTTATACAATTTAGTGGGCTTAATTTCCTCTAATGCAGCTACAATCAATGTAAATTCGATTAATGCTCTTCAAAGCGCTTGTAATAATTCATCATCTGGCGATATAATTGTACTTGCAAACGGAACTTATTCTAATGTAGTTTTAGATATTAATAATAGCAACATATCTGTTATTGCTCAAACTCCAGGCGGCGTTTTTTTAAATACCTATGGCGATATAAATATTTATGCTAATAATGTAACATTTAGTGGTTTTCAATTTACTTCAGGAGATATAGGGACAGCTTATTTAATCGAAGTTTATGGAAACAGAAATAAATTAACTCATTTAAATTTTAGTAATTATTACGCTAAAAAATACATAGAAATCAAAGCGGGAACGCAATACAATGAAATAACGTATTGTAATATGGAAAAAAAGCCTGCTGACGCAGCAATCGGTTGTACCATCCAAATTTCAACATCTGCATCCGTTATTGGTTATCATAAAATTAGTTATTGCTCGTTTCAAAATTATTATGGTATAGGTGGCGATAATGGAAATGAACCAGTTAGAATTGGTTTAGGAGCTGAATATCTAAATAAATCAAGAACTATTGTTGAGTATTGTTATTTCAACAATACAGGACTTGGAGATAGTGAAACTATATCGGTAAAATGTCAAGAAAATGTAATTCGTTATTGTACTTTCACCAATCAGCAAAATGCAATGCTTTGTTTTAGAAATGGAGATAACAATGTAGCTTATAGTAATTTCTTTATCAATGCAGGCGGAATAAGGGTTAAAGAAGCAAATAATATTTATTGTTATAACAACTATTTTGAAAATTCAGGAGTTGGAAGTACCGCTGATGCAATTACTTATGTTTATGTAGCTCCTTTAGTTCCGCCCACTGCAGCTTCGCCTAGAACATTAAATCTTAGTAATATTAATTTTGTTCACAATACTTTTTACAATTGTGGAGATATGGATTTAGGAGGAAATGGACCAATTAACAATACATGGGCGAATAATATTTTCAGAAAATCTTCAGGAAATCTTTATTCAAATGCGAACAATGGAACTACTTGGGTTGGTAATATTTATCAAGGAACGCTTGGAATTAACATACCTTCAGGAATGACAAATGCAAATCCTTTTTTAGGGCTTAACGCAAATGGATATTACGGTTTAACTTCTAGTAGTCCTATAAACAATGCAAATGCTAATTACCCACTTATTTTAGATATCACCAATCTTAATGATGATCCAGGTTTGTTATTTGATATTGCAGGCCGACCAAGACCAACAACCGTTACCTTAAAAGATGTTGGTTGTGAAGAATATACTACAGGAACAACATCAAACCGACCATTGACTTTAGCTGATGTTGGACCTTCTTATTTAGTAGCTTTAGCAAATGAAAATTTTGAATTAGAAACAAAAGTAAGTTTGTATCCAAATCCAGCAAAAAACAATTTCAACATTCAATTTCCAAATAACTATTTTGAAGACAGTGAAATAACAATTATAAATAGCAACGGTCAAGTTGTTAAGAAGCAAACTGTATCTCAAAATGAATTGACAAGAAGTAATACAATTGAATTCAACGGTTTAAATAATGGATTCTATATTGTAAAAATTCGATCTTCTAAATTTTCAAAAGTTATCAAATTAATCGTTCAATAATTATTCTCATAGGCATTTAATAATAAAATAAAATGAAAAACAACTTCAATATCTTAAAAGTAGCAACGTTATTTTTTGCTTCACTTTTGCTCTCTAATGCTTATTCTCAGCAAAAAACAAAACCTAATATATTATTCATCGGAATCGATGATTTAAAACCCATATTAGGTTGTTACGGCAATACTCAAATAAAAACTCCAAATATTGATCGTTTGGCAAAAATGGGAACCGTTTTTATGAGTAATTATTGTCAACAAGCGGTTTGCGGACCAACAAGAGCGAGTTTAATGACCGGAAAAAGACCTGATTATACTAAAGTTTGGGACTTAAAAACCAAAATGCGTGACATCAATCCTGATATTTTAAGCTTGCCACAATATTTAATTTCTCAAGGTTATTCGACACAAGGAATTGGAAAAATATACGATTC
>CALPLL020000145.1 GCA_943324395.2 Rhizobium sp. Q54 | reverse complement strand
GATGCTAAAAGCATTAGTCTAAATGAAACTTCTTTATATTCTTTTATTCTTAAATATTGCAATCCAAATAAGAAAACTCCGCCAACTAAAAAGGGTAAATTGGAGATGGTGCTGTCATGAAAAAATCTTCGAACCATTCCCATTAGTGAAATATCTTGATAGGAATCTAAACCTGTGTTTTCGGTATTTTTTGCAAGTAAATCAATATACCATAGCTTGTAAGTTTGTATTATATATTCAGGTGATGAAATCAACATTGGCAAAGTAAATAAAACTACACTCCATAAAAATAGTGATAAAATAAACTTGATTTTATTCCTTGAAAAAAAGAAAAATGCCAATCCTACAATTCCATACAGTTTTATAAAAACGCCTAAAACTATAAAAAATGCTGCCCAGAAATCCTTTCCTTTTTCAATGTACACAAATGATAAAACAATGATAGCGGTCATTATTGGGTTAAATTGCAATCCTAATAATGCTGTTAATAATTCATGCAAACAAATCCAAAGTATAGCATTTATTTGTGAAGATTTTAAAGGTAATTGAGTTATCGCCCATGCTAAAATTCCTGCATTAAATAATCCCCAAAAGGGTATTCCTAAATAATCGGGAAGAATAGCAAATGGTGCTATTAATAAGCTAAAAACTGGTCCGTAATGGTTGTGGTCAAAATATTCTAATGGATATTCGTTGTATAAAGGCAGTTTTTCAATGGTATGAAAATAGACATTTTTAAAAATTTTGTAATTATTATAATTTCCAATTTTTAATTGTTTTACAGCAGTTATTAAAGTGATAATTATCCAAATTGAAATGATATAGAGTCTATTATTGAAAAAAGACAAATTTAAAAAAGAGGTTATTTTCTTATTAATTAAACTAAATATCATTTCTATTTGTTTAGATTTTGATGTGATTTATCAATTAAACGGCAACATCATATTCTCTCAAAGCATCGTTCAAACTCGTTTTTAAATCGGTTGATGGTTTGCGAGTACCAATAATTAATGCGCAAGGAACTTGAAAATCACCTGCAGCAAATTTTTTAGTATAACTACCAGGAATTACTACTGATCTTTCAGGGACAAAACCTTTCATTTCAATTGGGGTTTCACCGGTAACGTCAATAATTTTTGTTGAAGCAGTTAAACAAACATTTGCCCCTAAAACAGCTTCTTTTCCTACATGAACTCCTTCAACCACAATGCATCTTGAACCAATGAATGCGCCATCTTCAATGATTACCGGTGCCGCTTGAAGGGGTTCTAAAACACCACCAATTCCAACACCACCACTTAGATGTACGTTTTTACCAATTTGTGCACAACTTCCAACGGTTGCCCATGTATCAACCATTGTTCCTTCATCAACATAAGCACCAATATTAACGTAGCTAGGCATTAAAATCACTCCCTTTGAAATGTAAGCACCATACCTCGCAACTGCATTTGGAACTACACGAATTCCTTTTTCAGCGTAACCTCTTTTTAATGGAATTTTATCATGATATTCAAAGATACCTACTTCTAAAGTTTCCATTTTTTGAATTGGAAAATACAATACAACTGCTTTTTTTACCCATTCGTTAACTTGCCATTTATCTCCAATTGGCTCGGCAACCCTTAAATTCCCTGCATCTAGTAAATCAACCACTTTTCTAATTGCGTCTGTAGTTGTATTTTCTTTTAACAATTCTCGATTGTTCCAAGCTTGTTCTATAATAGTTTGTAAGTTGTCCATTTTAAAATATTTTACGCAAAGATAACTTTTTTGTTTATTTTCATGAATGTAAAATTTGGATTTTATTTAGTAAGTTATTAAGTTAATTTACTTTGATTATATTTGTATAAATATTATAAAAATGCCTCGAATTATAGCGATTGATTACGGACAAAAACGAACAGGAATAGCTGTTACAGACGAATTGCAAATTATCGCTTCAGGATTAACAACCATTCCTTCAGCAACCACAATCGATTTTTTAAAGGATTATTTTGCCAAAGAAAATGTGGAAAAAGTTCTAATTGGCGAACCAAAACAAATGAATGGAGAACCATCGCAAAGTACCGAAATCATTGAAGCTTTTGTTAGAAAATTTAAAAGTTTTTTTCCAAATGTGCCAGTAGTTCGAGTTGACGAACGATTTACTTCTAAAATAGCATTCCAAACTATGGTTGATAGTGGTTTGAATAAAAATCAAAGGAAGAATAAGGCCTTACTCGATGAAATTTCAGCTACAATAATGCTGCAAGATTATTTGAGATAATTTCATTTAATTTTATGATTGCATCAATGTTTTCGAAGTAGATACAATATTACTTGACAAATTGGTTAACCAAATTAATTGTTCTTTTATTAATTGAATTTCTTGAAGGTTAATTTTAAGATTCTCTTCATTTAAATTTTGACTTTTGTTGATTTCATCGATACGAATTTTTTTGATTTCAGAAAAAACACGATCTAAATTTTCTATTTCTTTTGATTCCTTTTTTCCATTTAAAATAGCAATTGCTTGATCTAAATTGGAAATAATAACTTTAATTACAGTATTAAAAGATTGAGAAGCGTCAGTAGTTTTATGAGTTTGAGTGTAAGTACCTAGTGATGCTACTGATGATAACATTGCGTTATTAATTACGGTTATTTTATATACTTGCTGTAAATTATTTTGTTTCGATTTTGGTTCTTGCAACATTCTTTGAAATGAAGCCATGAGGTTACCAATTTCTATAAATGCTTGATTTCTAGCCAACCTGTAGTTGCTATTTATATCTTGTTTGTTATTATAAAATATGGAAATCTGCAGTAAATAATTTCTAATTGCTTTAATCGAATTCTCAATGTTTTCATTAGTATTTAAAAATTCCCAAAATGGCCAAAAGAAGTGATTTGCAAATAGGGCTAATAAAGCTCCAACAAGTGTATCTAATATTCTATAAATGATAATGTCGTTATGAGTTGGATTTAATATAGCAAAAATAAATAGAACATGTAGCGTTATAAATAGGGTTCCAATCCTATAATTCGAAGGATTAAAAGACAATCCAAGTATTAAAAAAACGATGGTTAAAACTCCTAGAATTAAAGGACTAGGACCAAATGATAAAACTAAAAATCCAATAAAACCACCAACAACTGTACCTATAAATCGATTCAAAGTTCGTTCTTTGGTTAAGCCATAACCTGGCCTCATTATTACAACTATTGTTAGTAAAATCCAATAAACATTCTGAAATGGTAGATACTTTCCAATGATAAATCCAATCAATAATGTTAAAGTAATTCGAAGAGAATGTCTATAAACCAATGATGAAAAACTTAAATTTTCAATAAAAGTACTAAGCGGATAATAATCTTTAGTAATAAGTTTTTCAATGTCTTTTTCTCTTCCGTTTAAGTCTTTTAATTTTGTAGGGTTGGTAAAAATTTTCTCTAAATAATTTATTTTTCCAATTTGTTTTTCAGCATAATGCAACATATTGGTGAGCATTAAAACTCCCTCAGAGGCTTCTTTTCCTAATGATTTTGAATATTCTTCAATAGCTAATTCAAATTTCGCAAAATGATCATTAAGGTTATTTTTTATAGGATTTGTTTTCCTATTTCTAATTTTTTTTGATAATGATTTTAAGTTTTTGGCAAGATTATAAGCTAAATTTTGGTAAGTTTTCAGTACCAATGGATGCTCATCAAATTTTTGATGTAATTTGTTGTGATTGAATGAAGTTGAAATTGCCAATTCCATGATTTCAACCAAAGAAATAAACGATAACAACATTTTTCTATTTTGATGTGAAGATCCATAATCCGTTCGATTTCTGATTAATACTTCTCTAATATTTTCGTGTACTTCGTTAAGTTCCACTTGTAGTAATAATTGCTTTTTAGTAATTGCTTTTCTATCAGAATCAATTTCCCATAAATCACCTCTTAATTTTAAATATTTTGAGGTTAAATTGATGCATTTTTCAATCTGTAATTCGGTATATCGATGAGGATATAAATAGTGGAATAAGATAGATATTAAAAGATAAAACAATCCTCCGGCCAACAATAGCAATGAATGTCGAATCATTTCCCAGCCTGTATGGATATGAGCAAATGAAATTGAAATTATCAATAATGTTGAAAAAGCAACCATGGTAGCCCTTTGTCCATAAACGGCTAACATTGATAATGTAAATACCATCGTACAAAATACGGGAACAAAAATAATCGGGTAGGGGTAAGTTAAATTAATTAGTAAATTGGCAATCGAGAAAAATAAAACGCTTGCTGTTATACCTTTTATTTTATGGTTTAAATTACTCGGAATGTCACTTGGTAAAGTAAATAATGCTCCAAGTGCAATTGTTAAACCAGTTTCCAAACTTCCTAAATTTGAAAATACAAGAACAGGAATAACTGCAGATAATGTTGCTTTTATTGCATTATTGAAATTAGTTCCGTCTGTAAAATCTCTTAATAATTTCAGCATATTTATAATGTTGGGGCAAAGGTATGAATTGTTAAATGTAAAATAATGCAAAAACCCATTTGAATCACATTGAAATAATATTTGTTAATTACCCAGTTCAACATGTATTTTTTGTTATTTTTGCGAACTATTATAAGTTAAATTATCTGAATTTCATTTTTCAGATCCTAAAAATAATTAAATGATTATACCAATTGTAGGATATGGCGACCCAGTTTTAAGAAAAGTAGCAGATACTATTTCTTCTGATTATCCTAATTTAAAAGAGACAGTTGCCAATATGTACGATACCATGTATAATGCTTGTGGTGTTGGTCTTGCAGCTCCTCAAGTTGGATTGAGTATTCGTTTATTTGTAATAGATACTTCTGCTTTTGGTGAAGATGATGAATTAGCAACTGAAGAACAACTTAAATTAAAAAATTTCAAACGTACTTTTATCAATGCTAAAATGATAAAAGAAGAAGGAGAAATTTGGGGTTTTAATGAAGGATGCCTTAGTATTCCTGATGTTCGTGAAGATGTTTTTAGAAATGAAAGAATCACTTTAGAATACTGTG
>CALPLL020000144.1 GCA_943324395.2 Rhizobium sp. Q54 | reverse complement strand
GTTACTCAAGACAGCATTTTATTTAACGATACCATAAAAGCAAATATTTCACTTGGTAAATTAGATGCTACCGATGAAGAAATAATTGAAGCTTTGAAAATAGCTAATGCCTACGAATTTGTAAAAGATTTACCAAACGGCATTTACACCAATATTGGCGACAGCGGAAACAAACTTTCAGGCGGTCAAAAACAAAGATTATCAATTGCACGTGCGGTTTTGAAAAATCCACCGATTATGATTTTGGACGAAGCAACGTCAGCATTGGACACAGAGAGTGAAAAATTTGTTCAAGTTGCATTGGAAAATATGATGCAAAATAGAACGTCAATTGTAATTGCGCACCGACTTTCTACGATTCAAAAAGCAGATAAAATAGTGGTTTTACATAAAGGAAAAATAGTAGAACAAGGAACACACGACGAACTAATTACTTTAAATGGAACCTACAACAAGCTGGTCTCAATGCAAAGTTTTGAGTAAAATAATAAAACTATTAAATTCTGTAAATTGTTTATCAACGACAAAAACATCAAGCTACCTGAAGATCCGGACACCATTGTTTGGAAGTATTTGGATTTGTCAAAATTTGTTGATTTACTACTTTATAGAAAATTATTTCTTTCTCGTTCAGATAAATTTGAAGACCAATATGAAGGGACATTTAGCGAGCCTACATTTGAAGAAATTCGAAAATTATCCATAAACAACCCTGCATTTTTAGATTATTATAAATCACATCGTGAAAATGTAGTGATTAGCAGCTGGCATATTAATGAATATGAATCATTTGCCATGTGGCAAATTTTCACCCAAAAAAGTGAAGGTTTGGCAATTCAATCTACAGTAGGAAGAATTCAAGAGGCATTAAATTTGGATAAAACTTATGATCAACATATAGGAGAAGTAAATTATATTGATTACAAAAAAGAATATATCCCATTTGACAATACTTTTTTCCCTTTTTTATTTAAACGTAAGAGTTTTCAATATGAACGTGAAATTCGAATAATTACTGACGTAACTTCCTTTGATTTAAAAATTGATAATGGTTTGAAAATCGATGTTGATATCAACCAATTAATTGAGAAAATATATATCCATCCAAAATCCGAAAACTGGTATAAAAATTTAGTGATTGAACTCGTTCAGCGATTGGGATTCGATTTCAAAATTGAAAAATCCGACCTTGAAAGTGATATTCTAATTTAGAATTTTGCCGCTATTTTAAAGTTGAAAACCCTTGTAGTCATATAATTCGGGATTCCATATTGATTTTTTGTATAAACGTCTCGAACCCAGGTATTAGTAATTGCGTTCATGTTATTAAACAAATTAAAGATTTCCATTCCAGCTGATAAATCTTTGAATTTTTTAAGCCAATGACCTGTTCTTAATTTCTTATTATTATCGGTAAATACCTTAAAAAATCCTACATCAACACGACGATAATCTCGCATTTTATTTTGGTATAAATAAGGATCAGCATAAGATGGAGAACCTCCGGGAAGTCCTGTATTGTATACCAAATTCAAATATAATTTTACACTTGGAAGATTCGGCATGTAATCTTGAAATAGAATTCCAAATTTTAATGTTTGGTCGGTTGGTCTAGAAATATAACCTTTATTATCAATGTTTTCTTGGGTTTTTAAATACCCGAAACTAAACCAAGATTCAGTACCAGGAACAAATTCTCCGTTTAATCGTAAATCCAAACCTTGAGCAAATGCAACTGCATTATTATCGGCAGCATATCGAATTCGGACATTATCTAAAGTATATGGATTAACATTATTTAATATTTTATAATAGGCTTCAGAAACCAATTTGAAAGGACGATTCCACATTTTAAAACTGTAATCGCTACTAAATACAAAATGAATGGATTTTTGAGCTTTTACGTTAGGAAGAACTGTACCGGAGGAATCTCTGAGTTCCCGATACGAAGGTGGCTGAACATACAAACCGGTTGAAAATCGGAATACCATGTCTTTTTCCCAGTCGGGTTTTATAGCAATTTGGGCTCTTGGACTGAATTCTATTTGGCTTTTTCCAACTTGTTTTGCACCATTTACTTTCCATTGGTGCATTCTAGTTCCTATATTAAACCAAACATCATGATTTCCTAACTTGGTTTTTCTATTTAATTGAACAAATCCAGAGAGTCTATCTATAGTTGCAAAATTTAAAGCTCTAACGTTTTGAAAAGGTACTAATGGCCCAATATAAGGATGATAAGGTTGATCATTTATTGGTAAATTCAAATGTGGCGGATTTATTGAAAAACCTGCAGAATCGATAACTTCCCACTCCACTACTCGATCACGAATATCTTCACGAGTATATTTAAAGCCCCATTCAACTTGATTTTTTTTAATATCATGAAACCCTTTAACCTCAGCATTTACAATTAAGGCATCTAAATCGTTTCTAGCATGATTTAATTGAGTTCCAATTGCACGACTATAAGTTACACCACCGAAATTTTCAGAACCAATATTGGAATCCACTTCACCTAAAAAATAGCCTGCAAATATGTCAAAATATTCTTGTTCTAATGTATGATAGGCGGAAGCTATGAATTTAATTGTGAAATTATCTGAAGGTTTATAGGTAGTTTTAAAAGCTCCAAAATAAGTGTCGTATTTGTCTTTTTCTTGACCTTCATAATAAACTTGTAAAGCAATTGGTTCGTTTATTGTACCAAAGTTAGTTTGTCTAGAAATTGGTTTATAGTTGTATTTATTTTGAGAAATATTCCCTAAAAAACTCCATTGCCACTTGGTTGAAGCATTATAAATGATATTCGTTTGAAGATCTGCAAAGGTTGGTTTAAAATTAGTTTCTGTTTGTTGACTGTTTACCAATAAACTATTATCTCTGTAACGAAAACCCGTAATTGCTGACCATTTTTGATTTTTTGAAACGGCATCTAATGCCAAACTACCTCCCAAAAGACTAGCTTCGGCAGCGATACCAAATTTTGTTGGACGACGATAAGTTATATCTAAAACCGATGATAATTTATCACCATATTTAGATTGGAAACCACCTGCAGAAAAATCCACATTTTGAACTAAATCGGTATTGGTAAAACTTAATCCTTCCTGTTGGCCAGATCGAACTAAAAAAGGACGATAAACTTCAACTTCATTTACATAAACCAAATTTTCATCATAATTACCACCACGAACAGCATATTGAGTACTCAATTCATTATTGGAATACACACCGGGTAGTGTTTTCAAAATATTTTCTACTCCAGCATTAGCACCAGGAATTCTTCGAATCATTTCAGGTTCAATAATAGTTATTCCTTGAATGCGTTTTCTGTTTTTTGCAGTAACAATAACCTCCCCCATTTGCTCTGCATTGTCATTCATGGTAACATTAAATTCAAAGTCCTCATTGGCCTTCAATTCTAAAGTTGCGGTGGTTTTTTTTAAGGAAATATGGGTAAAAATGAGGGTAATTTTTTTATTGGCTGGAACCGTAAAAGAATAAAAACCGTTGGAATTGGTAATGGTAGATTTTGTTTGATAGGATATATTTACATTTTCAACGGGGTTATTATTTTCATCTAAAATAATTCCTTTTACCCTAGCAAATTGTGCAAAAACAAAATTTCCAATGAATAATAACGCTATTGTAAAAAGTAGATTTTTGATTTTCAAGTAAATTTATTTTTTTATTTGACTTCTAAAAAATTGTGTTTCAAAGATAGCAGAATTTCCAACATTATCGGTAACAACTACTTTTAAATTGTTATGCCCTTCAGCAACAATTCCATCTTCAAAATAGTGAACTATTTTTTTTGTTTTATAATCATATTCGAATAAAATCCAATTTCCGTTTAAATATCCATCATATGTTTTAATTCCTGATAAAGCATCTGATATAGTAAACTCAATTGATTTTTTATCGCTAATCCATTTGCTTTCAACGCTTTTAGCTATTTTAATTGTTGGAGGAACAACATCTTTTATCAATGAAAATTTTCCCCAATTCTTGGTGTAGGTAGAAAACGTATTGTCTTTTAATTTGGTATAATTGAAATTAATTTTTTTATCCTCGATTGATCCAATAAACATTTTTTCTTTGTCCTCTTTAGAAGAAATTGAATCAACAACTGAAACCAAAAAATTAGAATGAACTGGAATATTCTCATTATCTAAGTACAATGAATTTTCTTTTTCTTCAAAATTCAAATAAAAATCATCATAAAAAGTACCTTTTGGAACATAAAATGACCAATTCCCTTTTTCAAAATTGTACTCTTTATCTGATTTAATAATATACTTGGTTTTTTTAACTTTTAAAGTATCTGATGCTTCATCATTAGAGAATTCAATTGGAATTGAAATGGTCGTTTTATTGGAATGAAAATCAGATACTTCAATTCTGTAATTCATATTGGTACTTTGAGAAACAGCTATCTTGCCATTTTCATCGTATTTATTTATAATACTTAGAGGAAATGGAGTTTTCATAAATAATTTTTGAACTCTTTGACCCGTTTTTTTGTATCTTTCATAGTCAATTAATGCGTTTACATATCGCATTTGATCAAATGCATAGGTGTCAAATTGATATCCATAAATAATTTTACCGTTTAGAAAAGTTTCTACTTTATAAACGCCATTTCTATCCCAGGATAAATCAGACAAATCATAGGTATTAATACCAAAGCCAATGGGACCTTTTGCAATAATTTTATCACAATTATAGTTTCCATCTTTTTGCAAAGACAAATTAATCATAAAAGGATTTTTTGATTTATTTACAACAGAAATTTCATCCAATGGGTAAACAAACAAATTCGTAATTACAGGTTTTTGAGTATCAAATATAACGGTGTCAAACCCAAAAAAAATTGGATTAATAATTTTTTCGGTTTGAGAATCTCGTATTTCAAAATGCAAATGCGGCCCATCAGAACCTCCTGTATTTCCTGACAAAGCAACAATTTCGTTTTTAGAAATAGTAATATCCGTAGGTTTTAAATACAAATCAACTTCATATGATTTCAATTTATATTGTTCCGCTTTCAAATAAGAATCAATTTTAGG
>CALPLL020000143.1 GCA_943324395.2 Rhizobium sp. Q54 | reverse complement strand
TGCTGTTTTTATAATTTTTTTGTCCATGATCTATTTTATAGGTTGATACAAAAATAAGCTTATATAATTTATTATTGAAAATATACTTCATTTTAACTTTCAAAAAATAATTTACTTTTTAAATATTATTTAGTTATAAATATAACAAATTCATACATTTGTGTTATAAATTTAAATATGAGAAACATCTTAATCATCGGAGCTGGACGATCTGCTTCTTCGTTAATTCAGTATTTACTAGATAAATCAGTAGACGAAAACTTGCACCTAACTATTGGAGATATCTCATTGGATTTAGCCAAAAGAAAAACCAAATCACATCCCAACGCAACTGCCATTGCCTTAGATATATTTGATGAAAATCAAAGAAAAACTCAAATTCAAAAAGCCCATATTGTCATTTCAATGTTACCAGCACATATGCATATTGAAGTCGCAAAAGATTGTATTTTCTATAAAAAACACCTTGTTACGGCTTCCTATATTAGCGATTCCATGCAAAGTTTAGATGCTGCGGCAAAAGAAAATAACCTTGTTTTCATGAACGAAATTGGACTTGACCCAGGAATTGACCACATGAGCGCCATGAAAATCATTGATGAAATTCGTGATAAAGGAGGAAAAATGATCTTGTTTGAATCGTTTTGTGGCGGATTAGTAGCCCCAGAATCGGATAACAATTTATGGAATTATAAATTCACTTGGGCACCCAGAAATGTAGTTCTTGCAGGACAAGGTGGAGCAGCAAAATTCATACAAGAAGGCACTTATAAATACATTCCCTACCAAAAGGTTTTTAGTAGAACCGAGTTCATGGAAGTGGAAGGTTACGGCAGATTTGAGGCTTACGCCAATAGAGATTCGCTGAAATACAGAAGCGTTTACGGACTAGATGATATATTGACTTTGTACCGCGGAACCCTGAGAAGAGTTGGTTTTTCTAAAGCGTGGAACATGTTTGTTCAACTTGGAATGACCGATGATTCCTACATTATGGACGATTCCCAGACCATGAATTACCGACAATTCACCAACTCCTTCTTGCCGTATCACCCAACAGATTCTGTGGAAATCAAATTGCGATTGAACTTAAAAATCGATCAAGATGATGTCATGTGGGACAAATTAGTGGAATTGGATCTTTTTAATCCAAACAAAATAGTGGGTTTAAAAAATGCCACTCCAGCACAAATTTTAGAAAAAATACTCAGCGATAGTTGGACGTTACAACACGATGATAAAGACATGATTGTGATGTACCACAAATTTGGGTATGAAATCAAAGGTCAAAAAAAGCAAATCGATTCCAAAATGGTTTGCGTTGGCGAAGACCAAACCTATACCGCAATGGCAAAAACCGTTGGATTGCCCGTAGCGATTGCAACCTTACAAATTTTAAACGGAAAAATCTCTACTCCTGGCGTACAAATTCCAATTACAAAAGAAGTCTATTTACCCATTTTAGCTGAACTAGAAACCCTTGGCGTTGTGTTTATGGAAGTAGAAATGCCCTACGAAGGTTACAATCCCAATAGTGTAGTGAATTAATAGTTTTTTCTTACTTTTGCTTTTCAATTATAACTTAAAATATCATTTTGGTTAAAATACAAAAGTCATGAAACTTAATTCTCAAACAGTAGAAATAGACGGAATCGACAAAGAAATCCTTAGAGATTTAATGGAAGATGCCCGCAAACCCATTCTTCAAATTGCCAATAAAATCGGAATTTCTGGGGCAGCAATCCACCAAAGATTGCGAAAATTAGAACAATCGGGAGTAATTTCAGGATCTAAATTTACCGTTAACAACAAAGTTTTGGGTTATAGCACTATGGCATTTGTGGGAGTTTATCTCGATAAAGCCGCTCGGAATTTAGAGGCTGTAAAAGACCTTCGAAAAATACCAGAAGTTTTAGAATGCCATTACACCACAGGAAATTGGTCTATTTTAATTAAAATTATTTGTCGTGACAACGAACATTTAATGAATCTATTAAACACTAAAATCCAAACCATAGAAGGTGTTTCAAGAACAGAAACTTTCATTTCCTTGGATCAACAAATAGAACGACAAATACAATTATAAAGAAGTTAATTCGGTTATGCGTTGATTTGGTTATAAAGGGAAGTTAATTTGGTTATTCGTTGATTCGGTTATAAAAAAAGGGAAGTTGATTCGGTAATAAAAAGGAATTTGAATCGGATATAAAAATTTAAAAAATTCGTGCCGATTCGTGTAATTAGTGTTAAAAAAAAGGGAAGTTGAATCGGTTAATCGTTGAATCGGTTATAAAAAACTAAAAAACTTTGACACGAATTACACTAATTATCACTAATTCTTTAAGAAATTTAAAAAAAATTCGTGCGGATTCGTGTAATTTGTGGCTAAAAAAAATGGGGAACAGAAATAAATCTGTTCCCCATTTTAATAATTTATAAGCTAATTATCGTCTGTTCATGTAAATCATGATATAGTACAATAATGTCGCGATTGAGCCAATTGCAGCAACTACATACGTTCTTGCAGCCCATTTTAAAGCGTCTTTTGCACCAGCTTGTTCTTCGCTTGTCAACATGTTTTTGTTTTCCAACCATGCTAATGCTCTGTTACTCGCATCATATTCAACTGGTAAAGTAATAATTGAAAACAAAGTGGTTGCAGCAAAAAGAACAATTCCAATCAATAATAAACTTGGGAATGTTCTCATCATGAAAATTCCGCCAATTAATATCCATTGCACATAATTTGATGCAATATTTACTACGGGAACCAATTGAGAACGCAATTCTAACCAACTGTAAGCGGTAGCGTGTTGCACTGCGTGACCACATTCGTGAGCAGCAACGGCAGCAGCAGCGGCATTTCTTTGATTGTAAACTGCCTCACTTAAATTAACAGTCTTGTCTGCTGGATTGTAGTGATCCGTTAGACGTCCTGGAGTAGAAATAACCGTAACATCTGTAATTCCATGATCGGCGAGCATTTTCTCAGCGATTTCAGCACCTGACATTCCGTTATTCAACTCTAATTTTGAATATTTTTCAAACTTATTTTTCAATCGGCGGCTTACCGACCAACTGAACAACATAATTAAACCTGCTAATAATAAATACATAATATTATATTTTAAAAAGATAAATTTACAAAATCTACAGCAAATTACAGGCCAAATTTTTTGGATGCAATTTTGTCATTATCCAACTAAGTTTATCACCTTACCTGGAACAATAATTACTTTGTTTGGCGTTCTTCCTTCTAATTGTTTGATAGTACGCTGGTCTTTCATGATGATTTCCTGAATTTCTGGAATCGATAAATCCAAAGGTAATTCTATGGTAAAACGCATTTTTCCATTGAAAGAAACTGGATATTCCTTACTGCTTTCTACCAAATATTTCTCGTTAACCTCCGGAAAATCAACAGTTGAAATTGATTCAGAATACCCAAGCTGAGCCCACAATTCTTCAGCGATATGAGGCGCATAAGGCGAAATTAAAACTGCCAACGGTTCTAAAATAGCACGTTCATGACAATTTTGAGCTGTCAATTCATTTACACAAATCATAAACCGAGAAACCGACGTATTGAAAGAGAAATTTTCAATGTCTTCGTTTACTTTTTTAATGGTTTTGTGCAAACTTTTCAAACTTTCTTTCGAAGGCTCGTTATTGGTTACAACCCAACCAGTAGCATCATCATTATAAAGACGCCAGAGTTTTTTCAAGAAGCCATAAACTCCTGAAATTCCAGCTGTATTCCATGGTTTTGCTTGTTCCAACGGTCCTAAAAACATTTCATATAATCGAAGGGTATCTGCGCCATATTCTGTACAAATATTATCAGGGGTAACTACGTTGTATTTCGATTTCGACATTTTTTCAACTTCACGACCAACAATGTATTTACCATTTTCTTCTGTAATGAAAATAGCGTTTTTGTATTCTTCTCTTGATTTTTTAAATGCCTCAATATCCAATTCATCAGAGGTGTTTACCAATGAAACATCGACGTGAAGTGCTTGTGTATTTAAGTCAGCAATCTTACTTTTTGTATAAAATGTATTAGAACCCTCTTCTCTATAAATAAAAGCGCTCATTCCCAAAATCATTCCCTGATTGATCAGTTTTTTGAACGGTTCTTCGGTTGGAGCAAAACCTTTGTCTTTTAGAAATTTATTCCAAAAACGAGAATACAATAAATGTCCGGTTGCGTGTTCGCTTCCGCCAATGTATAAATCTACATTTTGCCAATAATTCAATGCCGATTTACTTGCAAATTCGTCATTATTGTTTGCATCCATATAACGCATCCAATACCACGAACTTCCCGCCCATCCTGGCATCGTATTCAATTCAAGTGGAAAAATCGTTTTATTGTCAATTGATTTTATGTTAACTACTTTATTATTTATGGTATCCCAAGCCCAAACTGGAGCATTCCCTAGAGGTGGTTGTCCATCTTCTGTTGGTAAATATTTTTCGACTTCCGGAAGAGCAATTGGCAGGTATTTTTTGTCAATCATTTGCGGTAAGCCATTTACATAATATACCGGGAAAGGTTCGCCCCAATAACGCTGACGAGAAAAAACAGCATCGCGCAATCGATAATTGATTTTGCCTTTTCCTTGGTTTATTTTTTCTAATTCTTCAATGACTTTTTTAGTCGCTTGTTTGTAATTCAATCCGTTTAGGAAATCCGAATTGGCAATAACCACATTGTCTTTAGATCCGTATGCTTCTTTTGAAATATCAACATTGTCAAAAATATTCTTGATTGCTGGCATTCCTCCCGAAGTGTCGGGATTGTCTTTAAAGAAATTGGCAAAAGCATAATCTCTTTCATCGCCGCAAGGAACCGCCATTACAGCTCCCGTTCCATATCCAGCAAGAACATAATCGCCAATCCAAACCGGAATTGGCTCTTTCGAAAAAGGATGTTCGGCATAAGCGCCAGTAAAAACTCCCGAAATGGTTTTCACATCAGCCATTCTCTCGCGTTCTGAACGTTTTGCTGTTTTTTCAATATAGGCATCAACAGCCTGTTTTTGATCCGGAGTTGTTATTTGGGAAACCAATTC
>CALPLL020000142.1 GCA_943324395.2 Rhizobium sp. Q54 | reverse complement strand
TGCTTTGAGTTCTTGAGGTAATTTGTATTCGAAATTTTGAATTTTATTAACCTCATATTTTGGACTAATCGAATTGGTTACCGTTCCTACCAAGGTAAAATTCACGTTATCATTCGATAAATAATAATCGACTTTAGTTGGCATTAAAATCCAGGAACGAGAATCTTGTAGAAAAGTTGCGCTGAAATTGGAAATGTTTTTTTCGGTTTGCAAATCAATTATCGCTTCAAAATCTTGACTTTGGTATCCTTGCCACTCGCCTTTTCGCCAGTTTTCAGTTCCGTTAATTCCGTCGATAATTCCTTCATCGCCACCGGCAGTATATTGCGAATTGTATTTTGATTTTATCTCGATAGTGTAATTATTTGGTTTTTTGTAGAATTGGGCGGAGATGGTGTCGCTTGAAACATACCAAGAATTTGGGCCGCAACTATTGGAGTAGTAATAATCAGTATAAGAATAAATTTTTGTTGATTCTTTAACTTCAATTGGTTCTTTGTATTCTTTAAAATTTCCATTTTTCTCAAATGAATAAAATATTTTATCGTTTTGGTATGCAGTTTTCATTTTAATATTTAATTTTTCCTTGAATGAATTTGTATCACTTTCAATTACAGGTAAAGTGTGTAATGTGTAAAAAATATATTTAGAGTATTTTAAAGTAGAATTAAACCCCGAATCCAACATTGTAAAATCTGTGAAACAATATTTCTCGTTAATTTTTGAAGATTTATTGTATTTAAAAAGTCGGTTTTGTATTTTGACATTTTTATGAATTGGTTCAACAAGATTAAGTATTGTTTCTCCAGGAGTTACTTGATACAATCCTATCGAACTCAACACATACCAAGCGCTCATTTGACCGCAGTCTTCATTTCCAATTAATCCGTCAGGGGCATTTTTGTAGAAATTATCTAAAATATAATGTACTTTTTCGGTCGTTTTTTCAGGTTTGCCAACGTAATTGTACAAATACGCCATGTGATGACTCGGCTCGTTTCCGTGGGCATACTGCCCAATTAATCCCGTAACATCAGCTTGCTCGCGACCCGTAGTTTTGCTTTCGCTGTTGAACATTTCGTCGAGTTTGGATTCAAATTTTGCTGCCCCGCCATAAGCAGCAATCATCCCAGGAATATCTTGAGGTACGAAAAACGAATATTGCCACGAGTTCCCTTCGGTAAAATTATTGTTGATTTCCTTTGGATCGAATGGTTTGTTCCAACCTCCGTTTTTCTTTGGTCGCATGAAGCCGGTAGTCCAATCAAAGACATTTTTCCAACTTTGAGAACGCTTCATGAAATAATTGTAGTCTTCTTGCTTGTTCAAAATTTCTGCCATTTGTGCAATACACCAATCGTCGTAAGCATATTCCAAAGTTTTTGAAACGCTTTCGTGTTCGTCGTCCATCGAAATAAACCCTTGTCGTTTATACGCGTCCAATCCCAAATGATCGAGCATGGCTGAATGTTTCGCCGCTTCAAAGCACTTTTCGTAATCGAACCCTTTGATACCTTTTGCCATAGCATCGGCCATCACCGAAACCGAATGATAACCAATCATACAATCGGTTTCATTGGAAGCCAATTCCCAAACGGGCAATCTACCACCTTGTTCGTATTGTTTTAAAAACGTATTGATAAAATCGGCAGTTCGTTTTTTGTCAATCAATGTGTATAGTGGATGTGCGGCTCGAAACGTGTCCCAAAGTGAAAACACCGAATAGTAATCAAATCCTTCAGCAACATGAATTTTATTGTCTCTGCCGCGGTATTTTTTATCCAAATCTTGCGCAATATTGGGCTGCACCATCGTGTGATATAAAGCCGTGTAGAAAACCGTTTTTTTGTCGTTATTGTCAGATGTAATTTGGATTTTCGACAATTCTGAATTCCATTTTTGCTCCGCTTCCTTTTTTACTTTTTCAAAATCCCAACCTTTAATTTCGGAACTGTTTAGTTTTGCTCCTTCATAACTTGTTGGCGATAGCGTTACTTTCACGAGGATTTTTTGGCCTTTTTTGACTTGTTTAGAAAAGCAAATTGCGGTTTGCGTTCCGCCGATATATTCGTTTTCTGGAGAATGCATGTAATCGCCGTTGCTACGGATATCAGTAACTTTCATAGGCGTGCTAAACTCAATTCGCGCAAATACAATTTGGTTTTTTGCCCAAGCTTCACTCTCTCTTCTCACTTCGATTGTAGTGCTATTGATCACATGAACTTCGCCTTCCAACAACAAATCGCGGTGGTTTAAATCAAGAACAATATTGGCTTGACCGGAAGTATTAAAAGTATATTCGTGAAAACCAATTCGCGTTGAAGCCGTTAATCGAACATCGATATTGTGTTTATCCAATTTCACAGCATAAAATCCGGCGCTTGCTTTTTCATTTTGATGAGAAAATTTGGAAGAATAGACTTTATTATCCAGTGATGCTTTTCCCATGAACGGCATGATCATAATATCGCCAAAATCCGAACAACCTGTTCCGTTTAAATGCGTGTGCGAAAAACCGTAAATGGTCGCGTCAGAATAATGGTAACCGGAACAACCGTCCCAACTACCATCAATTCGGGTATCGGGAGACAATTGCACCATTCCAAAGGGAAGCGTGGCGCCTGGAAACGTGTGCCCGTGTCCACCAGTTCCTATAAAAGGGTTTACATATTGACTTGGATTTTGCCCTAAGGCAAACGAAGAAATTAGTAGAAATACAAAAGAAAATGATGTTTTCATTTAAAATGATTTTACATCAAATATAGAAAATTAAAGTAAGAGTTGGGGTTTTGCTGTTTCGGAGTTATAAATTAAAAACCCCTAATTTAAATTAGGGGTTTTTAATTTTGAAGAGAATGCTGGTAAGTTTTGTTTTCTATAAAATTAAAACTAAAACTAACCACACTCCTGAGGTAATACCAAAAGTTTTCCAAACTTTTTTGTTTTTTATTTTATGAGCCTCATCAACATATGCTTTATTGTAATCTGAATTTTTCATTAAGCTAGGATTTGGATATTTAAGATTATCATCATTTGGATCTGCTGAAGCACATAGCGCAGCTGGCAAAACTCCAATAAGTGGACTTGTTAATATTGTTGTTACAGCAGTCCAAGCAGCTCCAGAATTTTGTCCTCTGTAAAATGATTTAGCATCTGCTTTTCCCTTTGAAAACATGTCATTATCATTTTTTTGTTCGTCCGGAGTAGTAACGCTAAAAACATCTTTAGTTCCGTTTTTATATCTAATTATTAATACTTCAGATTTTGAAATGGTGAAAATTGGACCATCTAAATTATCCGCTTTCTTATATTTTATTTCTGAAGAGGTAACTTCCAAAATCTTCCCGCTAATATCTTCACCTGTTTTCTTGGTAATCATATCTTGTGAAAAGCTATTGGTTAATGTGCAGATTGTAATTAATGTGTAAAAAATTATTTTTTTCATGTTGTTGTTTTTTGTTAAAAATTTTGATAAAAATAAATAACTTATTTAACACATAGTTAAAAAAATAAGAAAACTTAGTTAACGTATGTATTTCGTTATTAAACGTTTATAATTTACAGTTGGAAAATTAAATTGGAGAAATAATAACGCACGGGAGGAAGTATTTTGTTCAAACTATATGCAATCTATTTAAACACAAAAAGGGCTGTTATTTTTCATAACTGCCCTTAGTTTTGGTTTCTAGTGGTCTTTGGAACGGAGCTTGCTAAAGCGACTGGAAAAGCCCAACGTAACAAAGCAAACGATTGTAGTGAGACCGCTTGACTGCTTTTTTTTTCATTATTAATCTTTTATACATCTTACAGAATAACCTCTTGTTTTAAAAGTATAACTATAATCGACAGAAGCTATAAAGTTATATAAAGCATAGAACTTTCCGTAATCAACGCCTCCCTGAGAGATATACTCCGAAGATGTCCACCAATAACCCCTAATTCCAATGTGATTAAACCCATAATCGTTATATCCTCCTGGAATGCCTGTAAAGCCACTACTGTTTGTAGCGCCTGTGTTTGGACTTACCCAATTTATAGATGACGATTCTTTCATTGCTCCACCAGCAACATTATTTCCTCCTAAACAACTAATTAAGTTAGTCCACTCAGAATCTGATGGTATATGATATCCAGTAGGAGCTAATCCCCTTTGATCATTAACAGCATACCAATTATATAGTTTTCCATAAATAGGGCCATTTAATGGATCATTATTATAGTAGCACCAAGCCCCTGTGGTTAATTGATTCCACTGAGTAACATCAGTTACTTGTGGTATAATATCGCCGTTTCTGTAACGAGAAACATTCAAGTTTTTTTGCATCCATATTTGATTACTACAATTTGTCACTATTGTAGGGTATGAATTACCATCAACATCAGTAATATTTGCACCTTGAGTATAATTATAAATTGATGAGTCACCATCAGAATTATTGTTTGAAGTACATCCAAATACAAAAGCTATTCCTAAAATGAGAGTGATTAATTTTTTCATGTGTTATTGGTTTTAAGCAACTGTTTTAGTTGATTGGGTTATTTACTCTTTTATAAATTTACTTGCATTATTGCCTGATAGCTTTAAATAATAAATGCCTTTTGACAATTGCTCTACATTTATGGCGGTATCAACTTCATTTAGTTTCCCATTTAAAACAATTCTTCCTAAACCATCAATTATTGTATAGGGTTGGTTGATGAGATTGTTGTCTGTTTTTATATTTAAGACGCTTACTACAGGGTTTGGGAATAGTTTTAAGTCATTTGTTTCAAATGTTTCTATTTCTAAAGCAGTACAGATATTTTGTGTTAAAATATTTTTATTAATAGTTGTGCCATCACCCAACTGTCCAGCATTATTTAACCCACAAGCCCATAGTGTACCATCCGTTTTTAATGCCGTACTAAACCAATTTCCAGCAGTAACCTGCCTCCAATTATTAGAGGTTCCAATTTGAATAGGAGTGTTTTTATCTATATTTGTTCCGTCACCCAATTGACCATAATCATTTAACCCCCAAGCCCATAGGGTTCCATCAGTTTTGATTGCAAGAGATTGGTCTCTACCAGCACTAACTGATTTCCAATTTGTTGCGTT
>CALPLL020000141.1 GCA_943324395.2 Rhizobium sp. Q54 | reverse complement strand
TAGGCTCCTTTTAAATTTTGACGAATTACCAATCTTTCGTCTTCCATTTTAGGATAATCGATAACTGTTTTTAACATAAAACGGTCGACTTGCGCTTCTGGAAGTTGGTACGTTCCTTCTTGTTCTATTGGGTTTTGGGTAGCCAATACTAAAAATGGTTTTTCCAATTTAAATGTGGTGTCGCCAATAGTAACTTGCTTTTCTTGCATCGCTTCTAGTAATGCCGATTGCACTTTTGCAGGAGCACGATTGATCTCATCTGCTAAGACGAAATTTGCAAAAATTGGTCCTTTTTTTATTGAAAATTCATTTTGTTTAATGTTATAAATCATCGTTCCCACAACATCTGCAGGTAATAAATCGGGAGTAAATTGAATTCTGCTAAAAGATCCTTGAACTGCTTGTGACAAAGTATTAATTGCCAAAGTTTTTGCTAATCCCGGAACACCTTCCAATAAAATATGCCCTTGTCCTAAAAGTCCAATTAATAATCTTTCAATCATGTGCTTCTGACCTACAATTACTTTGTTCATTTCCATTGTAAGAAGGTCTATAAAAGCACTTTCTTTTTCAATTTTTTCATTTATCGCTCTGATGTCTAAAGTCGAAGTATTTTCTTCCATTTTACTGATTTTATTATTGTAAATTTTAACATTTAAATTTGAGAGTGCAAATTGAATTTTTTTTTAGAAGTACGATGTTAAAAAATGGTTAAAACTTCTATAAAACATTTGCTTTTAAGGCTGAATTGTGATTTTCTTTTTATAATTTTAAGAACTTTATGAAAATTACCTAAAACCCATCCCATTCTATTTAACATTTTAATACTAAAACCTTGAAAAAAAATAAGTTATCGCCAATAATCGCTGGAACTATGAATTGGGGAGTTTGGGATAAAAATTTGAGTACTTCTGAAATGGAAAGTACGATAAATATTTGTCTTGAAAATAAAATCACCACCTTTGATCATGCTGATATTTATGGTGCTTATACTACAGAAGCGTCTTTCGGAAAGGCATTTGCTTCAAGTAAAATAGCTAGAGAATCACTACAATTTATTTCAAAATGTGGCATTCAATATGTTTGTGAAAACCGAAATAACACCATAAAACACTACGATTACTCGAAAGATTATATTATTTGGTCGGTGGAAAATTCATTAAAAAACCTCCAAACAGATTATCTTGATGTATTATTATTGCATCGCCCAAGTCCTTTAATGCAGGCCGATGAAATTGCTGAGGCGGTAACCAAATTAAAATCGGAAGGAAAAATAATAGATTTTGGTGTATCCAATTTTACAGCTTCTCAAACAGAATTAATCCGTCAAAAAATAGAAATAAGGTACAATCAAATACAGTTCTCAGCAACTAATTTTGAGCCAATGATTGACGGAAGTTTGGATTATATGCAAATCAATACTATCCAACCGATGTCATGGAACCCACTTGGAACTGTTTTTCGAGAAGATAATGAGCAGACGAGAAGATTAAAAAAACTACTCGCTTCATTAGTTTCAAAATACCATTTTGGTGCTGATACTTTATTATTGGCATGGATTTTACATCATCCTGCTAAAGTAATTCCAGTGGCAGGAACCGTGAATGTGGCTAGAATTCAACAATTGATGAAAGCAACCCAATTGGAATTAGAAAAAGAAGATTGGTTTGCCATTTGGACAGAAAGCATGGGAAATAAAGTCCCTTAATACTAAATAACATAAATAAATTGAAAACAGCACTAATTACAGGCGCAACAAGCGGAATTGGAAGAGCAACCGCAAGAGTTTTGGCAAAAAATAATTTTAAAATCATTCTTTGCGGGCGTCGTGAAGATCGGATTTTAGAACTGCAAAAAGAACTTTTGGAATTTACCGAAGTCCATTCCTTATTGTTTGATGTTAGGGATAAAAAAGCAGTTTTTGATAGTATTGCCTCACTTCCAGAATCATTTAACAACATTGATGTTTTAATTAATAATGCAGGAAACGCTCATGGTTTAGATCCAATTCAAACGGGTAATTTAGATGATTGGGACGCCATGATTGACATTAATTTGAAAGGACTTTTATATGTTTCAAGAGCCATAATTCCGAATATGGTTGCTCGAGAATCAGGTCATATTATTAATATTGGTTCAACTGCAGCAAAAGAAGTTTACCCAAATGGGAATGTTTATTGTGCTACAAAACACGCTGTCGATTCGTTAAATCAAGCGATGAGAATTGATTTGAATCCTTATGGAATTCGCGTAGGTGCTATTCATCCTGGGATGGTTGACACCGAATTTAGCACGGTTCGATTTAAAGGAGACAAAGAAAAAGCGGCAAATGTTTATAAAGGGTTTTCTCCTTTACAAGCGGAAGATTTAGCCGATATTATTCATTTTGTGGTAACAAGACCATACCACGTAAATATTGCCGATTTAGTTGTGATGCCAACTGCCCAAGCGATGGTTAGTATTGTAAAGCGAAATTTGTAAATGAATCGCTGAAAAGGTAACAAAATGATTAACAAGCGGCTTCTTATAAAAAATTTACTATCTCATCACGATGAGTCAAGTTTTTATGATAAAAAGCGGCAGTTGAATTTGCACACTCGGGAAGGAAAAGCCAAGTTTTTGAAGCACATTTGCGCTTTATCCAATTCAAATCCTACAAACAATTCTTACATTGTTGTTGGGGTGGAGGACCACGATAACGAAATTGTAGGCGATGATTTTTTTGACGATAGTCGCATTCAAAATTTGGTAAATGCCTATTTGGAAAATCCACCGAAAATTCAATATGAAAATGTCCCTTTTCCCAATTTACCAAAAGATAAAATGGTAGGATTGGTAACCATAAAAGCCAAAAAGAGAACTTCGTATTTTAAAAAAGGGATTCATACTATTCTAATTAACAGCATTTACATTCGGCGTGGAAGTAATACTATTCCAATTGTAGGTGAAGTTGAAAGAAATTATCAAAATTCGGAAACAGTTCATGGAATAGAAAATAATTCTCGAAACAGTATCGAATATACTTTGGATGGCGTGATTTCATTTATGAATTTAAGCCACAAAGACATTTCTCCAAAATACAAAGTTTTCAAGGAATTATTTGTGATTTGTTGGGCGGGGAATTACAAAAAAGTAGGCGATAAAATTTTCCTTTCTAGAGTCGATATTGCATTAATAAACGAGCAAATAAAATTATTTTATTCGGCCCAAGATGTAGTAACTATTAGCTTTGACGACACCACTTTTACCATTACCGAATACGTTCCTTTAGGGCTAAACGATAATATAAGTTATTATCCTTTAGAGAAGCAAACGTTACTTTTTTTTGACAACGGGTATTATAAAATAGACCGAGAAATGCTTTTTGAACCACCAGAATTTGATAAAAAATTGCTTTTTCATGTTTACAATTCTAACCTTTCTTTATTGAAAAAATTGGAAAGCAATATAAAATTATCTTCTAGTGAATACAAAGATTTAGAGAATTTACCATCTACTTTGATGATTTGTTACCTTAATGGATTTGAAGATGCAAAGCAGAAATTAATAGATGCCAAACTTCTTTTAAAACCATTTTCCACAATTTATTTGTCGTTTAAAGAGTCGTTGCGAATTTTGCGAAAAATGAAATACGATGTTGTTTAATTAATTTGTAATATGAAAAGAACCCTTATAATCGGAGATATACACGGAGGTTTAAGAGCCTTAAAGCAAGTTATAGAAAAAGCAAAAGTAACCCAAAACGACACCTTAATTTTTCTAGGCGATTATGTTGATGGATGGAGTGAATCACCACAGGTTCTCGATTTTTTAATTGGCTTAAGCCAAAAGCAGGAATGTGTTTTTATTCGAGGTAATCACGATGAATTATTGTTGGATTGGTTACAATCCAATCGGGATAATCCAATGTGGAAGGAACACGGTGGAGAAGCTACCGTTTTGGCTTATGCCAATGTTGACGATGTAACCAAACAAAAACACATTGATTTTTTAAAGAATTTAAACAATTATTATCTGGATTCTAGTAACCGATTGTTTGTTCATGCAGGGTTTACTAATTTAAACGGAGTAACACATGAATATTTTCCTAAAATGTTTTATTGGGAACGTACGCTTTGGGAAACAGCAATGGCATTGGATAAATCGATAAGTTCCGAAGATATTTTATATCCAAAGCGGTTAAAATTATACCATGAAATTTACATTGGTCATACGCCTGTTACAAAAATTAATAAAACCATACCAATTCAAATGGCTAATGTTTGGAATATAGATACGGGAGCAGCATTTTTAGGGCCTTTAACAATATTAGATGTTGACACAAAAGAATATTGGCAAAGTGATTCTCTGCCAATATTGTATCCTGATGAAAAAGGGAGAAATTAACCCTTAATTTTTCTTACAAATCAAATTTTATTCCTTGAGCCAAAGGCAAACTTGTAGTATAATTGATAGTATTGGTTTGTCTTCTCATGTAAACTTTCCAAGCATCAGAACCAGATTCGCGCCCTCCGCCAGTTTCTTTTTCTCCACCAAAAGCGCCACCAATTTCAGCACCTGAGGTACCAATATTCACGTTTGCAATTCCGCAATCGGAACCAGCAACTGAAAGGAAAAGTTCCGCTTCACGAAGGTTATTGGTCATAATTGCAGAAGACAATCCTTGCGCCACACCATTCTGAATTGCAATAGCGTTATGAACGTCGCCAGAATATTTTAATAGATATAAAACTGGTGCAAAAGTTTCGTGTTGAACAATTTCAAATGAGTTGTTAGCCTCCGCAATTGCTGGTTTTACGTAGCATCCGCTTTCATAACCTTCACCAGAAAGTACGCCGCCTTCCACAAGAATTTTTCCTCCTTCAGCAACCACATTTGTTATAGCATTATTGTACATTTCAACCGCTAAAGTGTCAATTAGCGGCCCCACGTGATTGTTTTGATCCAATGGATTTCCAATTCTTAATTGTTTGTAAGCCGACACCATTGCGTCTTTCACTTTATCATAAATACTTTCGTGAATAATTAATCGTCTTGTTGAGGTACAACGTTGTCCTGCAGTTCCAACAGCACCAAATACAGCGCCTATTACGGTCATTTTTATAT
>CALPLL020000140.1 GCA_943324395.2 Rhizobium sp. Q54 | reverse complement strand
TTCAATTAAAAACACAGTACTAAATGAGGTTGTAGTCTCTGCTTCTAGAACTCCTGAAAAAGTTTTACAATCGCCAGTTACAATTGAAAGAATGGGGCTAAAAGACATTAAAAAAACAGCTTCCCCTTCTTACTACGACGGTTTAGAGAACCTGAAAGAGGTTCAAATGAACACTAGTAGTTTGACATTTAAATCTATTAATACTAGAGGATTTGCTACTGTTGCAAACGTTAGATTTATGCAGTTAGTTGATGGAATGGACAACTCTTCTCCTTTACTTAACTTCGTGTTAGGAAACATGATTGGAATATCAGAAATTGACGTTCAAAGTGTGGAATTATTACCTGGAGCTTCTTCTGCTTTGTACGGTGCAAATGCTTTCAATGGTATTTTATTCATGAATAGTAAAAGCCCTTTCACTAGCGAAGGAGTTAACGGCTATGCAAAATACGGGCAAACCAGCCAACAAGCGGCAGGAGTTAACAGTTTTGCAGATTATGGCGTGAGAGTAGCTCATAAATTCAATAACTATTTTGCTGCTAAAGCAAATTTTACTTTCATGAATGGAACAGATTGGCATGCAACTAATTATGATGATAAAACTGTAGCTGGAAGAGACCGAAGTAATATCAATTATGACGGTATAAACGTTTATGGTGACGAGGTTTCGACTAACATTAAAGGAGTTGGACAAGCTTTAGCTGGACTTGGAATTATCCCGGCATCAACAGTAAATTTATTGCCAAATACTAATGTAAGTAGAACTGGTTATAAAGAAATAGATTTAACCGATAACAAAGCTTCAAACACAAAACTTGACTTCTCTTTACACTATAGACCTTTTGGAAATGAAAATTTAGAAATTATCTGGCAAAGTAAATATGGTTATGGTAATGCAGTTTACCAAGGCGCTAACAGATATTATTTAAATAACTTCTTTATGCAACAACATAAATTAGAATTTAAAGGTAAAAACTTCTTCGTAAGAGGATATACTACAACTGAAGATGGTGGAAATTCATATGACATGTTATTTACAGGGATCAACATCAACAGAAAATGGAAAGATGATAAAACTTGGTTTGGACAATATGCTGGTGCTTACATCCAATCAACTTTAGGTGGAGCAACTCCTGCAGCTGCTCATCAAATTGCAAGAACTACTGCAGATACAGATAGATTTATTCCAGGAACAGATGCGTTCAAAAATGCATTCAATCAAGTAACAACTGAAGCTAGTGTGCTTTCAGGATCTAAATTAGTAGATAACTCTAGAATTTATCATTCTGATGCTAACTATAACTTGAAGGACGTTGTAAAATTTGCTGAAATTCAAGTAGGTGGATCTTACAGATTATATGAATTGAATTCTCACGGAAGAATTTATACTGATGGAAGTGGAGTAATCAACTATAACGAATATGGTGCTTACACTCAATTGACAAAAAAATTAATGGATGACAAATTGAAATTTTCAGGGTCTATTCGTTATGATAAATCTAAAAACTTTGCTGGTAATTTCTCTCCAAGAGTATCTGTTGTTTACTCAGCTGGGGAAAATAAACAACACAATTTTAGAGCTTCATTCCAAACAGGATTCAGAAATCCATCTACTCAAGATCAATACATCGGATTTAATGTAGGAAGTGCAATATTATTGGGTTCAGCTCCTGACAACTTAACAAGATATACTGAAACTTTAGACGTAAGTACTACTACTGGCCAATTCTTTGCAGGCGGAACAACAGTTGTTATGACTGGATTAAACGCTTATAACAACTCCTATACAGCTGCTTCAGTTGCCGCGTTATCTGCGACTGGAAATCCTGCTGCTTTGAAAAAAACAAATTTAGATTACGTAAAACCTGAAGAAGTAAAAGCTTTTGAATTAGGATACCGTTCAGTTTTTAGTGATATTTCATTTGATATTAACGGATATTATAATGTTTACAATAATTTTATTGGTAACATTAATGTTGTTGCTCCTTTCTATGGTACTGCAATGGATTCTCCAAGCGCTACTGGCGGACCAACAAATCTTGGAACTCAATCTATTCACGCTTTACAAACAGGAAACTACAGAGCTTATCAATTGTATACTAACACTAAAATTGAAATTAAATCTCTTGGTTTCGGACTTGGGCTTTCTAAAAGAGTTTATAAAGATTTTGAATTTGGTGTAAACTATAACTATGCTGAATTTAAATTTGATCAATCATTAGACGAAAGTTTCGAAGCAGGGTTCAACACTCCTAAACACAAAGTGAAAGCTTCAATCGGAAATGAAAAATTATTTAAAAACTTTGGATTTAATGTAAGCGGAAGATGGAATAGTGAATATGTATGGCAATCAACAATGGTTGACGGTCTAATTCCTGCCGCTACTGTAATTGATGCTCAAATAAATTACAATGTTCCAAGCATGAAATCTTCTTTCAAAATTGGTGCTGCTAATTTAGGAGGAAAAGAGTATTTCCAAGTATTAGGAGCAGGATTAATTGGACAACAAGTTTTTGCTTCTTGGACTATTAAACCATAATTATTATTAATATAAAAACATACATTATGATAAAAAATTTCAAATGGGTTGTACTGGTTTCTTTAACCTTTATGGCATGTACCAATGACGATACAACAACAACTGGGGATGTTCCAGTAACTGCCGGAACAGCAGATTTCACAAAATATGTAGCTTTAGGAGATTCTTTCGCTGCAGGTTATTCAGATGGCGCATTATTCAAAAAAGGTCAAGAAAATTCTTACCCAAATTTACTAGCGCAACAATTTGCTGCTGCCGGTGGCGGTGTTTTCTCAAGTCCATTTATGGCTGCAGACAACGTGGGTGGTTTCTCTTCTGGAGGTACTCAAGTAGTTTCTCAAAGATTGTACCTTGAAACTTCAAACAATACTCCAACTTTAGTGCCTGGAGTTTCTGCAAATACTCTAACAGAGCGTTTAACCGGCACTTTTAATAATATGGGTATTCCTGGAGCAAAAAGTTTCCACTTACTTTTCAATGGTTACGCGCCTTTGAATCCTTATTTTAAAAGAATGGCATCGTCTACAACTGCAACAGTTTTAGGCGATGCATTAGCTCAAAACCCTACTTTCTTTTCACTATGGATTGGAGGAAATGATGAATTAGGTTACGCTACTAATGGTGGAGTTCCAACTTCACAAGATGCTGTAAACGGAAATGATTTAACTCCAACTGCTACTTTTACATCTGCATATAACACTTTAGCTTCTCAGCTTGCTGCTAATGGAAGAAAAGGAGTAGTTGCAAACTTACCTTATGTGACAGCTTTACCATATTTTACCGCGGTACCATATAATCCATTGACTGCAACTGTATTAGGAAGTGGTAATGCTGCTGTAGGTGTTGCAACTATTAATGCATTAAACACCCAATTATATGGTCCTTTGCAAGCGGCTTTAAATGCTGTGGGAGGTTCAGGGAGAATTAACTTATTGTCAACAACTACTGCTAATCCATTATTGATAAAAGACGAATCTTTAACCAATTTATCAGCACAACTTACAGTTGCTTTTACTCCTTCACTTGGAGCTACATTAGCCGGTGCTTACGGAGCAATTTTTGGTCAAGCGCGTCAAGCAACTGCAACTGATTTAGTTCTTTTACCAACTCAAGGAGCTATTGGGGCGGCACCAACTGCTTCAGATTCTGGACTTGGAGTTGCGCCTGCTGCTCCATTGAATAAATTTGGAATTACTTTTCCTTTACAAGACAAACATTTATTAGTGCCTACTGAAATTGCCGAAATCAAAGCTGCAACTGATTCATATAATACAACCATTCAAGCTGCAGCAATTGCAAACAACTTAGCTTTTGTTGATGCTAAATCTGTAATGAATCTGTTAAGTACTACTGGTATAAATTTCGATACCTATAATATGACATCAACATACGTAACTGGAGGATCTTTCTCTTTAGATGGAGTTCACCCTAGTGCTAGAGGTTATGCTTTAATCACGAACATGTTTATTGATGCAATTAATGCTAAATACGGTTCTACATTGAAGAAAAAAGACGGAAGAAACTTTCAAATTTTATATCCGAAAGTAATCAACTAAATAAATTATATTATTTAATTCAAAGAGTCCAAAATTAATTTTTTGGACTCTTTTTTTTTAAAGAAACATTGAATGTATTTTGAAAATTAACTTATACGTATTGTATAATTATTTAATTTAGCGTGAAATAATAGCATCATGAAAAACACATTATTAATCCTGTTTTTTTTTAGTTTTATAGCTGTAAAAGCTCAAGATTCTATTTTAGAAACTTGCAAAATTGCTGCATCAGAAATGAAATCTGCCGAAAGGCAAATGAACTTATTGGTTAATCCAAATACTCAAAATTATGATATTACCTATCATAAATTAGAATTCAATGTTGATCCTTCTGTATACTTAGTTTCTGGGAAAATAACTACTACCTATACCGCTCTTGCAAATATGAATACGCTTACTTTTGATCTAAGCAATACCTTAATTGTAAGTAGCGTAAAAATAAACAACGCCAGCCTTGCTTTTACTCAAAATACAAACGAATTAATAATTACACTTCCCACGACACAATTAACTGGTGTTCAAGCCACAGTGGAGGTTGTTTATTCTGGAGCTCCTCCTCAAAACGGGTTTTTTGCTTTTACAAGTACCACTCACGGACCAAGTAATACTCCGGTTATTTATACCTTGTCTGAGCCTTTTGGCGCAAGAGATTGGTGGCCATGTAAACAGGATTTAAACGATAAAATAAATACTATTGACGTTTATATTACCGCTCCCTCACAATATATTAGTGTTTCCAACGGAGTAGAACCAGAAGCTCCTGTTACTAACGGGAATTTAAAAACAACCCATTTCCGACACAATTATCCTATTCCGGCTTACTTGATTTGTATGGCGGTTACCAATTATACAATCATCAATCAAACTGGTGGCGTAGCTCCAAATGCGTATCCTATTATAAATTACATTTATCCTGAAAGCGATACCTCTACATTGAGAACCCAACTTTTGCAAACTCCACTAATTTTAAACTTGTACGGTAATCTGTTAGAAAATTACCCTTTTGCAAATGAAAAATACGGACACGCAC
>CALPLL020000139.1 GCA_943324395.2 Rhizobium sp. Q54 | reverse complement strand
TTTTCAGTAGTACTGAGTGTATTTTTAGTATTGTTTTTAGTTGGTATTTTAGGGTTATTTGTTCTGAATTCCAAGAAATTATCAGATGATTTTAAGGAGCAAATAGCAATGACTGTTTTCTTTAAAGAGGAAGCTCACGATACCATTTTGAAAAATTTCGCTGCTGAATTAAAAAATGCAAAATATGTAAAATCTAGCGTTTTTGTATCAAAAGAAGATGCGGCAAAAGTGCACACCGAAATAATTGGCGAAGATTTTATGACTTTTTTAGGCGCAAATCCATTGCAAAATTCTTTCGACATTCACCTGAAAGCCGATTATATTGATTCCAGTAATATTCGAAAAATTGAAAATAAACTTAGAGAAAACCCAATGATTTCAGATATTGTTTATGATAAACAATTGGTGAACTTGGTAAACGACAACATTAAAAAAGTTAGTTTTTGGATATTAATAATCAGCGGATTTCTAACATTAGTAGCTGTATTATTAATTAACAGCTCGATGAGATTGTCGATTCATTCCAATCGATTTATCATTAAAACCATGCAAATGGTAGGAGCTACAAAGGCATTTATCAGAAAACCATTCATCTGGAAAAGTATAAAATTAGGATTAATTGGTTCTGCTTTGGCAGTAGTTTCTTTAATTGTTACCTTATTATATTTAGATTCTAGCTATCCGAATTTAGGAATATTAGATGAAAAATTCCTAATCACATTAGTTTTGATAGGCGTTGTTGGTGTTGGAATTATAATCACTTGGTTAAGTACTTATTTTGCTACCCAACGATTTTTAAATTTAAGAACAGACGACTTATATTAATGGTTATTCGTTGATTTGGTTATTTGTTTAATCAAAATAAAACCATTCAACATTGTAAATAAATAACATATGAAAAACAACGATCAAAAACCAGAATTTCTATTTGAAAATATAAATTACAAAATCCTTTTAATCGGAATTGGAGTAATCGCATTAGGATTTATTTTGATGTCGGGTGGAGGAAGTGATGATCCTAAAGTTTTCAACGAAGCCGTGTTTAGCTTCCGAAGAATTCGATTGGCGCCAACTGTGGTTTTAATCGGTTTTGGAATTACAATTTACTCTATTTTCAAAAATCCTAAGAAAAAATAAATGACTACAATTCAAGCATTTATATTGGCAATTATCGAAGGAATTACAGAATTTCTTCCTGTTTCTTCAACCGGTCATATGATTCTTGCTAGTAGTTTTTTCGGTATTGAACATGACGAATTTACCAAGCTTTTTACCATCGTAATTCAATTGGGAGCCATTCTTTCGGTTATTGTTTTGTATTTCAAACGCTTTTTTCAAACATTTGAATTCTATTTTAAAATATTGGTTGGTTTTATTCCAGCAGTTATTTTGGGATTATTATTTGCAAAAAAAATTGATGCTTTATTAGAAAATCCAGTAACCGTTGCTGTTTCCCTTTTAATTGGCGGAATATTATTATTGAAAGTAGACGATTGGTTTGGGAATTCAAACGAAACAGAAATCACTTATCCAACCGCATTTAAAATCGGATTGTTTCAATGTATCGCAATGATTCCTGGGGTTTCAAGAAGCGGTGCCAGTATTGTTGGTGGGATGTCACAAAAATTATCCCGTTCGGCAGCAGCAGAATTTTCCTTTTTTTTAGCAGTTCCAACCATGTTTGGAGCAACTATAAAAAAATGCTACGACTATTATAAAGACGGATTTGTGTTGACACACGACCAAATTAATTTTCTTATAATTGGTAATATTGTTGCGTTCATTGTGGCTTTAATAGCAATTAAAACGTTTATAGGGTTTATAAGCAAAAATGGGTTTAAAGTTTTTGGTTATTACCGAATAATTGCTGGAATAACATTATTGATTTTCCACTTTTTTGTTCATTCCTTGACTATTATTTAATGACTTCTGAAAACTATCAAAATGGGCAAGTTTTATTGATTGACAAACCATTAAATTGGACTTCATTTCAAGCGGTCAACAAAATTAAATATGCCTTAATTAATAAAGTTGGTCTCCCAAAAAAATTCAAAATTGGTCACGCAGGAACTTTAGATCCATTAGCATCGGGGCTTTTGCTTATTTGTACAGGAAAATTTACTAAGATAATTTCAGAATTGCAAGGTCAAGCCAAAGAATATACTGGTACATTCTATATTGGTGCAACCACCCCGTCCTACGATTTAGAAACAGAAATTAACGAGAACTTTCCTATTTCTCATATTGATGATAAGTTAATACTTGAAACTGTAAAACAATTTTTAGGAGAAATAGATCAAAAACCACCTATTTATTCTGCAATTAAAAAAGATGGCGTTCGACTTTATGAGCACGCTAGAGCTGGTGAAGATGTTAAAATTGAATCGCGAAAAACTACAATTAATGAATTTGAGATTACAAGAATCGCCTTGCCAGAAATAGATTTTAGAGTGGTTTGTAGTAAAGGGACTTACATTCGTTCGCTGGCTTTCGACTTTGGAAAAGCATTAAATTCTGGCGCACATTTAATTACATTAAGAAGAACCAAAATTGGGGATTATCATGTTGAAAGTGCTATTGAAGTTAATCAATTTGAGGCAAATTTACAAGAACATTAATTCCGTAATTTCTTTCTGTGTAGAAAGTCCTTTGTCGTGCAAATACCACATTTGCAATTCAGATTTAATAGTATCGTCAATTATTCCAAATTTCTCTTTGTAATTCTCAATTATTTCCACTGCCCCTATTGGTCTCGGGCCCCAATCAGCAATTACATCCAAAGAGTTTTTATCTAAAATAATCAACTTTGGAATTGATTTATTTCCATTGGTAAGAAATAAATTCATCAACGCTTCATTATCGTCACGAAAAACAACTTTTAAATCGATATTGTCTGAAACTTCACTCATTTTATTTAATATTGGAAGTATTTGAGCCGCATCTCCGCACCACCCTTCAGCAATAACTAGCCAAATGTATTGAGATTGAATTAATTTTAATTTCGAAATTATTACTAAATCAATTACGATAGTTTTATCTAAACGATGCATTCTCGTTTCGTTTAACCGACTATAATTAACTAGCGCTTCAGATTGAATTGTGCCCGTAGTTTTCCCTTCTTGTAATAAATCGGTTATAATTTTTCTATAATCTTGATAAGAATAACTATTGTTTAAAGCGGATTTAAATATCTCTTTCATCGAAATGTTTTTACAAATTTATGAAATAACCCTATTTTAATTATGATAAATATTAAATACAGATAATTTGTCACCTATTGAGAAAACTTGAAAGTTCAAAAAAATTGCCAACACTATTTAATAAAAAAAGAATATGTCTATATTTGCATAACACAACTCAATAAATTATGAAATACAAAAGAATTCTTCTGAAATTAAGTGGCGAAGCGCTAATGGGTGACCGACAATATGGAATTGATCCGGCGAGATTGGCAGAGTACGCCGAAGAAATCGAAAAAATTCACGCTCAAGGAGTGCAAATTGCAATAGTAATTGGCGGCGGAAACATATTTAGAGGAGTTGCTGGTGCAAGTAATGGAATGGATCGCGTTCAAGGCGACTATATGGGAATGCTTGCTACAGTTATCAACGGAATGGCTTTACAAGGAGCTTTGGAAGAAAAAGGAATGTTAACTAGATTGCAAACTGCTTTAAAAATTGAAGCAATTGCAGAGCCTTATATAAAAAGAAGAGCGGTTCGTCATCTTGAAAAAGGCAGAATTGTAATTTTTGGGGCGGGAACTGGAAATCCCTATTTTACAACAGATACCGCAGCAGTTTTGAGAGGTGTAGAAATTCATGCAGATGTTATTTTGAAAGGAACTCGTGTAGATGGAATTTACACTGCAGATCCTGAAAAAGATACAAATGCAACAAAATTTGATTCTATTTCATTTGATGATGTAATCAAAAAAGGGCTAAATGTAATGGACTCAACGGCATTTACATTAAGTCAAGAAAACAAATTACCAATTGTAGTTTTTGATATGAACAAGGAAGGTAATTTACTAAAAATTTGCGAAGGCAAAAACATTGGAACAATAGTAAACGTATAAGTATATTGCTGAAAGGCAACAATAAGTTAGATAAAAATGACCGAAGAAATTGAATTTATTTTAGAAAGTACTGAAGAATCTATGCAAGGTTCTATTGCGCATTTAGAAAAAGAATTTTTAAATATTCGTGCTGGAAAAGCTTCTCCAGCCATGTTGGGAAGTGTTTTTGTAGATTATTATGGAGCGGCAACTCCACTTTCACAAGTTTCAAAAATTAGTGTTCCCGATGCTAGAACTATTACGCTTCAACCTTTTGAAAAAAACATGTTGCAAGCAATTGAAAAAGCAATTATGATAGCAAATATTGGATTTAATCCAATGAATAATGGAGATGTAATTATCATTAGTGTACCTCCATTAACTGAAGAACGAAGACGAGAATTAGCAAAACAGGCAAAAGCGGAAGCGGAAGATGCTAAAATTGGTGTTCGAAATGTTCGTAAAGATTCTAATAATGAAATTAAAAAATTAGAAAAGGAAGGGACTTCAGAAGACGTTTGCAAAAGTGCTGAGGACGAAGTTCAAAATTTAACGAACAGTTTCATTAAAAAAATAGACGAACTTTTAGCTGAAAAAGAAGCTGAAATTATGAAAGTCTAATTTCAATAAAAATTAAAATCCGCTAAATGCGGATTTTTTTATATAAAAAACCCATTTCTAAAGAAATGGGCTTTTATTATTTTAGGAAAATCAAGTTTTTATGCTTCGAATGGAAGAATAGAAACGTATGATTTATTTTCACCTTTTTTCTGGAACTTAACAAGACCATCCACTTTTGCATGTAGCGTGTGATCTTTACCCATGTAAACATTTTCACCTGGATTGTGTTTAGAACCTCTTTGTCTTACGATGATGTTACCAGCAATAGCAGCTTGTCCACCAAAAATCTTAACGCCTAAACGTTTTGATTCTGATTCTCTACCATTCTTCGAACTACCGACACCTTTCTTGTGAGCCATGACGTATAAGTTTTATAGTGTTATTATTCTTTTGTGTCTTCTTTTTTAGCTTTTGGAGCTTTTTTTACTTTAGGTACTGCTACTTCTTCAGTCGCTACTACTT
>CALPLL020000138.1 GCA_943324395.2 Rhizobium sp. Q54 | reverse complement strand
GAAAAAGCTACAGAAATTGGAATATCAGAAATCACTCCGATTATTTGCGATCACTCCGAAAGAAAATTTGTCAAAACCGATCGTTTTGAAAAAATAGTACAATCTGCGATGAAACAATCGTTGCATTATTATTTGCCTAAGCTCAACGAACCTATTTCATTTAAAGATTTTATCAAACAAAAAAATGAGGGGTTATTATTAATCGCTCATTGTGAAGAAACTGATAAAAAAGGGTTGAAATCAGTTGTAAAAGCCAATGAAAATATCACTTTGTTGATTGGTCCAGAAGGTGATTTTTCGAATAAAGAAATTACATTAGCGTTGGATAACAATTATACGCCTGTAACATTAGGTTCCACCAGATTACGAACAGAAACAGCCGCAATTGTTGCTTGTCACAGCATCGTTTTTATTAATGAATAAATACCAATTTTGAAGAAATTAATTGTATTGTTTTTATTTATCTCAGCTCCTACATTTTCACAAGAAATTGCTTTGTTGAAATACAATGGCGGTGGAGACTGGTATGCCAATCCAACTTCTTTACCCAACCTGATTAAATTTTGCAATCAAACTATTGGAACTAAAATAAAACCTAAAAATGCAGTGGTAACTCCTAGCAGCCCTGATATTTTTTCTTATCCTTACGTTCATGCAACTGGGCATGGAAATGTAGTTTTTAATCCATCAGAAATTGAAAATCTTAGAAACTACTTGACTTCTGGAGGTTTTCTACACATTGATGATAATTATGGAATGAATGAATACATACAAAAAGAAATAACAAAACTTTTTCCCAATAATGCATTAGTTGAAATTCCTGCTAATCATCCTATATTTCAAAAACCCAATTCTTTTCCAGCTGGAATACCAAAAATTCACGAACACGATGGTAAAAGACCTCAGGCTTTTGGAGTATTTATTGAAAATAGATTGGTTTTACTTTACACATACGAGACCGACTTAGGTGACGGTTGGGAAGATGCCGACGTACACAATGACCCAATTGAAGTTCGGGAAAAAGCACTAAAAATGGGAGCCAATATCCTAAATTATATTTTTAACAATTAGATTAATTTATGGATGCTTCTTTATTAAACCCTGAAATTCAAAAATATATCAATTCACAATTAGGGGTTGATGTTGCCAAATTGGCTCTACAAAAAAATCCTTTTCCAGATACCAATTGGATTTCAATTTTGAACCAAATAGCAGCTAAAACAAAGGTTAAAGACAAACTTCCAACCTATTTTTCCCATGAAAATATCATTTACCCCAATAAAGTTTCTGTAGAGCAAACCTCTTCAGAAAAAACCGCCTTGTACAAATCTAAAATTGTTTTTGGCGATACTTTAATTGACTTAACCGGTGGATTTGGAGTCGATTGTTTTTACTATTCGATGAGAATAAAAAAGGTAATTCATTGTGAAATTGATACTGAATTATCGGCAATTGTAACTCATAATTTTAAACAGTTCGGAATTGAAAATGTAAAATGTATTGCTGGTGATAGTTTTGAAATTCTAAGTAATTTTAATGAAAAGTTAGATTGGATTTACATTGATCCCTCAAGGCGAAACGATCAAAAAGGCAAAGTTTTTATGCTAAAAGATTGTTTACCAAATGTGCCGGAATTGCTTTCTTTTTACTTTTCAAAAGCAGATAATATTTTGATTAAAACAGCACCAATTCTAGATATTTCAGCTGGTTTATCTGAACTAAAAAATGTAAAATGCGTTCATATTATAGCTGTAGATAACGAAGTTAAAGAGTTGCTTTGGGAGCTAAAGGCCAATTTTATTGGTAATCCTGAAATTAAAACCATCAATATTGTTAATGAAAAATTAGAAACTTTTAATTTTGATTTGAATTCAATTGTAGAATTACCCTTTTACGAACTACCAAAAAAATATTTATACGAACCCAATAGTGCCATTATGAAATCGGGTGGTTTTGACGAAATCGCAATACAATATTCTTTGGGTAAACTCCACTCCCATTCTCATTTATATACTTCTCAAAACTATATTGATTTTCCGGGAAGAATATTCGAAATTAAAAGGGTTTTTCCTTATTCTAAACAAGAAATGAAAACCAATTTAGAAAATACAAAAGCGAATATTACGACTAGAAATTTCCCTGATAGCGTTGAAGAAATTCGAAAAAAATGGAAAATAAATGACGGGGGTTCAACCTATTGTTTTTTTACAACCAACTTAAATAATGACAAAATAGTTTTACTTTGCAGCAAAATATAATAACATGAAAAACCTCTTTTTAATCGTAATTTTTCTTTTTAGCCTAAATATAACTGCGCAAAAACCATGTGAATACAGTGTGAATGTAAAAGACAGTATTGGAATTTACAAAGAAACCAAGAGTGCGATTGTTCATGAATTTATCTTTGGAAACACCTCGAAATATGTGTTTTTCGCATTGGCTTTAACCGATGAAATGCCATCTTTAACGGTTCAAATTCTTCAAAAAAGCAAAGATTTCCTAAAAGTAAATTGCTTCAATAAAAATTCAAGGATTTTCTTACAATTAGAAAATAACAAAGTCGTTACCTTAATAGCCTCAGATCAAGAAAATTGTGGCGCTCCTGTAAATGACGATTTAGGTTTTAATAACAGGATTTTATCAGGAACTTTTTTATTTTTAAACGGAACTATAGCCGATTTAAAAACATCGCCTGTGTCAACCATGAGAATTAAATTCAGCACTGAAACACAAGATTATATCTTTAAGAAAGTGTTGGTTTCCGAAATGGATCAGAAAACGTATTTCCCAGGCAATTATTTCATTGATTACTTGCCTTGTATAATTAATTAGTTGAATCGGTTATTTGTTGATTCGGTTATTTGGTTATTTGTTTAATCGTTTAATTGTTAATTCGGTTAATCGGTTATTTGGTTAAACGTTTAATCGGTTAATCTGTACCCAAAACCTACAACTCCATTTCGACTTTATGACTTATTTCCTTAACCGCAAAGAGCGCAAAGTTTTCCGCAAAGTTCGCAAAAAATAAAAGCCACGAATTACTCGAATTAGCACCAATTATTTATGTCTCTTCGTCTATTATCTAACTGTCTATTATCTATTTTTAACCGCAAAGTTCGCAAAAAATAAAAGCCACGAATTACTCGAATTAGCACCAATTATTTATGTCTCTTCGTCTATTATCTAACTGTCTATTATCTATTTTTAACCGCAAAGAGCGCAAGAAAAAGAGTTATGAATTGTGAGTTAATCGTTAACGTTTCTGCTTAAAGCTAACAGCTAATTACTACTCACACCTCCATTTAAAATTAGATAAAGGATCTAATTTTGCATTTTTCAAGTTGTAATGCCACCACTCCGAGTCGAAGGATTCGAATTTAGAATTGGTCATTATTCTTTTAAAAAGTGCTCTGTTTTCTAAAATCTCTTTAGAAAAAAGGTTGTAATCGTGACTTGCTTCAGGTCCAAAGAAATCAAATGGTGTTCCCATGTCCAGTTCCTTTCCGTTATTGTCAACCAACGAAATATCAACTGCTCCTCCTCTATTGTGAATGGAACCTTTGCTGGGATTGGCAACATAACTAGGATTAGAAACTATGGCCCACATTCTTTTTTGGATATCCAATGGGCGGTAGCAATCGTAGAGTTTGATTTTGTAACCCAATTTCATGAATTTAGAATTGGCTTTAATCAATGCTTTTGCGGTTTTTAAACGCAGGAAACATTCGGCACAATCGTAAACCTTGGCTTTTAAAAAATTATCTTCGGTAGCATATTTCATATCGTAAACAAAATCATTGCTATATTCTTTCAAATTTACAAACGTGGTGTCGTTTACTACTTTTTTATTCTCCAAAACCACCGCTTTTTTAATATTTGAATTTAAAGTTGAATTTAAAGTTGAATTGGCAATAATAATTGATTTATCGTACTGTTTTGTTTTACATGAAAACAAAACAGCTATTTCTAAAACGACCATTATTTTTAAGATTATTCTCATTATAATAAATTAAATACGTCGCAAAGTAACGTAATTATTGACAATTATTCCAGATTTCATTTATTTGATTTTGATAATAATTATAAACTAAAAAAACACTTTGTATAATTTTACCCCCATTTTTGTACGATTACTCTTAAATATTAACGTTAATTTGTTAAAATTATATAAGAATGATTTTGACACGAAATTACTAACTTTTGACACAAAAGTGATGTTTAAAAGAGACTTAATACTTATAAATTTGACATTCTATTAACATTTTAATATTACAATAAACCAAAATACACATGAAAAAAATATTACTTTCCAGAGAAAGAACATTATCAATAACTAAAAAACTTGTATTTTTTATAATGCTTGTATTTTTAATGGCCGGGAATCTTAGAGCGCAAACCACGGTTTCAACCACTTTTTCGGCTCCAACAGCAAATAGCTATGGTTCGCAATGGGCTACTGCTACTGCATACAAAGTGAATGACTTGGTCTATTACACTGATGGATCTACTATTAGGGTGTGGAAAGTCGTAACTGCAGGAACCTCCACTACAGCGCCTACGGGTACTGCTGATTACGGACTCTCAACCCTTGCTGGTGTAGCAATTACTGGAACTGGGGGTCAATTTTCTTGTACCTCAATGACCAACACAAACGGACTTGTAGTTGGAAATAAAATTACAATTACAGGAACATTAGGAGGGACTGGAACTATTACGGGTTATACAACTGGTAAAATATATACAATTTCAGCTACAAATGGTACTACAACTTTTACCTTAACGGATAATGGTACTGCAATAACAACTACTGCAGGAACACCAACAGGTTTGACTTATTCAGGAGGTGTAGTAGTATATTATTATTTGGGAACTGTCACGCAAACATCTTCAACATGGACATGTCCTACAGGGGTTACATCTATTGATGTAGAACTTTGGGGTGGTGGGGGTGCCGGAGGTTCAGCTTCTACCGCTACTACTGCGACTCGTACAGCTGCCGGTGGAGGCGCCGGTTCCTATGTTAAGAAAACACTCACCGTTGTTCCTGGAACCACTTATAATCTAGTTGTAGGTGGAGGAGGTTATCCAGGACAAACAACTTCGGCTTCTGGATATTTTGGACTTTGTGGTGGAAAATCTCAGTTTTCAGG
>CALPLL020000137.1 GCA_943324395.2 Rhizobium sp. Q54 | reverse complement strand
GTTGGTTTTTGAGTTGTTATGGCGAGATTATTTTAGATTTATGATGAAAAAACACCAATCTAAATTTTTTCAACCATCTGGAATTAAACATAGTAAAACTCGCAAAGTGAATAATGACACTCAAAAATTGCAGGATTGGATTGAGGGAACAACGGGAATTGATTTTGTTGATGCCAATATGATTGAACTAAAACTCACTGGTTTTATGAGTAATCGAGGTCGTCAAAATGTGGCTAGTTATTTATGTAATGACTTAAAATTGGATTGGAGATTAGGCGCAGCTTATTTTGAGCAACAATTGATTGATTATGATGTGTGCAGTAACTGGGGTAATTGGGCCTATTTGGCTGCCGTTGGAAATGATCCGAGAGACAATCGTTATTTCAATATTGAAAAACAATCTCAGACTTACGATAAAAATAAAGAATATAGAAACTTATGGTTGAATTTAAAGTAAATCAATTTATAAAGTAATCTTCTAAATTTCTATTATATCGTTTTGAATTTGATTTACAAAATCGATGTATTTTTCTCTTCTGCTATTTATAAATAACTCTCTATCTTTAAATATTTCTGATTTTATAGAAAGTTGAGATTCATTTAATTGATCATCTGACAAGGAATCAATAGAAATCATGTAGAGTTCAACTAGCAATGGAAGTACACAAATCCCTTTTCTAGTTGCAAGAAAAACAGCACTTTTTTTAGTTCCTTTAGGATTTACTTTAGTTATATAGCCAAATTCAATTAAATGAACTAAACGAGAGGTTAATATATTGGAAGCAATTTTTTCTTTAGAATTAGAAAACTCCTTAAAGGTAGATTTTCTATGTAATAACATGTCTCTCAATAACAATAAAGACCATTTGTCACCAAATAAGTCAACAGACATGGCAATTGCACAGGTAGATCTATAATTGTTATTTTTCAAGGATTATCGTTATTATTAATTAGAATTATTTATTGAATTTAATCGATTGCAAATTTATAGCATTAGATTTAATAAAAATATAATTTTATCTTAATAAAAGTAATTAATTGCATTTTAAAAGTAAAGATTAATTCGCTTGAAGTGAAATAGTTAAGCGAATAGTATTTAGTTTTACTAAAAACTTACCTGTCTTAATATAGTTTTTCCAAAAGGTACAAGTTGAATGGTTTCAATTTGATTATTTGACTTGTTTTTTGCTTTAATTTCTATTTTTCCATTATCATATTTCGCTTGATTGTCTTTAATAAATTGATAGCTACTTTTATCTTTAGAAACATAGAATAAGTCATCAAAATTGGTTAAATATGATTTTCCTTTTTGTTCAATTGATTCAAATGATTTGGCATAAAATAAAGCACCATAACTTATATATTTTTCTTTGTTTGCATCTTCTATTATTTGAATTTCAGTTAGAATCTCAATTTGAATTTTATCTTCTTTACCCATTTTTCTATTAAATACTAAATACTCATTATCAATAGTATAACTTTCGTTAGTTAGCACTTTAGTTGCCCATGAGGGTTTTCTAATTTTGATAATAAAACTTGTAGAAGCAGGATTTGAAATTTTGAATGTAAATTTGTTTTGGTAAGGATATTCTGTAATCGTTTCAATTTTAATCGAATGATTATGAATTTTAGTTTCAAGTATATTGGGCATTAAAAAGGCATTAACCAATACGTTTTCATTTTCTTTCAACCAAGATTTTTCTATGAAATAAGGAGTAATTCTTCCAGCATTCGGGTTGCAACAAACCGCAACATCCTGGTGTGCAGGGGAATATTTATATCTAGTTTGTTTTCGATTTGTTTCCACATCACCGTTTTTAGTACCATCCATCTCAAATGAATTATCTGTTTTTAAATAAGCAATACAAGAATGATCTGGATTTCTTGATCCTTGTGCAGCGTTATAAAAAATAGTTTCTACCATTTCAGCAGATTTAACATTTCCTTGTTTTTGAAATAATACCGTATAACTGTCCAATAATTCATGCAAAGAGCAATATTCATAACCAGTTTGTGTCGCGTTTGCTGTTCTTTGGGCAATCCATTCATCGCCAATTGCACCTCCAGTTAATGTTGTAGATTTTTCAATTCTTTGAATATAAATTTGAAGCGCTTTTTGCAATTCGGCATCATTTGAAGCATAAGCAGCTACAATAAGCGGTCGCAAATGCTCATAAGTATGAACGCCATGGGATTGTAATTTGTAATTTGGATTCAATATATTCTCCATTTGAACGTCTTTTTCAGATTGATACGTTTTGCAAAAGTCTTTATATAAAAATAAGGCATAATCGGTATATTTTCTATCACCCGTGATTTGGTACATTTTATCCAATATATCTGTAAAAGTCAATCCGTGAGAAACCCCTCCATTGAATTCCTTGCCAGACGAATAAGGACTTGAACTATTTATAGGATAATTGGTCATCACATTATCGACTGCTTTCACAATCGCATTCCATAACTTTGGATCTTTTGAATATTCATAATACGCCAACAATCCTCTGTACATAGTTGTTTTCGACCAAAGTTCGCCGTTTTCTGAATTGAAATTGTATCGCAATTCTTTTTCATAAATTCCGATATAACCATCTTCATCTTGTGAATTAAGGATTTTTTGAACGTAGTTTTCGACTTTTTCTATTCCTTTTTTATCGTTAAGAAGAATTACATTTCTGATATAACCGTCCCACCAATTGGATTGTGTTTCGCTGTTCCACCATTTGTATTGTTCTGATCCTTCTGTGTCGCCTTCTTTATTGTTTCCTAAATCTTTCAATTTACTGTTTTTGTGAATTCTTCCCGAACTATAAATAGGATCGTTGATTAAGTCAGGAACCAATTTATCTAGATTTCCTACAAAACCATCAACGTCTTTTTCCATTTGAACTTTAAGCCAACCTGAAGGTTTTATACTACCAAATGGAAGAATTTGATATTTTTCTACAACTTTACTTTGTTTCTTTTCTTGTGAATTCACAGTTAAAGAAAACAGTAGCAATAATGCTAGGGATATTTTTTTCATTTAAAAATTTATTTATTAGTCATTTGGAAATTTAAATTACCGCCAGACATTATTTCAGAATACTTGATAAAAGGTCTTTTTAATAGAGAATTGTTAAGTTTTGGATTTTCTTGAAAATAGTTATTAGAAGAATAATTCAGAGCTTTAATTGTAAAAGTTTTATTGTTTTTCAAATGTAAAGTCGTCTTTTTAAATTGCGGAACTCCAATAACAAATTCGCCGTTTGCTGGATTTACTGGATAAAAACCAAGTGAGGACAAAATATACCAAGCCGACATCTGGCCGCAATCGTCATTTCCAATCATGCCGTCTGGGGTATTGTTGTGAAATTCGTTGATGATTTTATGAATGTATTTTTGTCCGATTTTTGGTGAATCAGAGTAAGCATACAAATACACAATATGATGACTTGGTTCGTTTCCATGAGCATATTGTCCGATCATCGCTTCCTGACCTAAAAATTTATTTGGATTTTTGCTTTCAATGGTAAAGAAATCATTCAGTTTTTTGGTAAAAGCAGCTTTTCCTTCTAATAAATTTTTCATTCCTTCAATATCATATTGCGCTGGCGTCCAAAAATATTGCCACGCATTGGCTTCGGTATAATCTCCCGGATTGTTCATTGGAGAGGTAGCTGTTAATGGATCAAATGGTGTTCTCCAATTGCCATTAGTATCTTTTCCTCGAAATAACTTTGTTTCAGTATCAAATAAATTTTTGTAGAAATTGGCTCTTTTGGTGAAATTTAAATTGGTTTCTTTATCATTCAATTTTTCAGCCATTTTCGCCACGCACCAATCATCAAAACCGCTTTCTAATGTTCTAGAAACGGCTTCGTTATCCAATTTATCAAATGGATAATAACCATATTGATTGTACAATTCCCAATTGGAATTAAAATGGCTTTGTGTTGATGTTTCAATCATTGCTTTAAGCGCTTCCTTTTTATCAAACCCTTGGAATCCATTTTGGTAAGCCGATAAAATCATTGGAATAGAATGGTTCCCAATCATGCAATAATTGTCTTGTCCCCAAGCCGTCCAAATGGGTAAAAAACCAATTGCTTTATGGTGTAAAAGCATTGTATTTACAATTCCGTCAATTTTTTCAGGAACAATTATTTGAAGTAATGGAAATGCACCTCTATAAATATCCCAAATCGATAGGGTAGAGTAGTATTCCTTATTTGGCGCAATTGAAATAATATCATCTGCGCCTCGATATTTTCCGTTTCTATCAGCAATATTTGAGGGTTGCAAAAGCAAATGATATAAAGAGGTGTAAAAAATTTCTTTTTGTTTTTGAGTTGCCTCAATGTCAATTCGATTCAAATATTCATCCCAAATTTTTACCGCTTCTTCTCTAACATTATTAAAATCCCAATTAGGTATTTCTGAAGTTAAATTGACTTTAGCGCCTTCAATACTCACAGTTGATAAAGCAATTTTTACATGTAAAATGTTGTTTTTGGGCAATTCAAAATCTAAATTATATATTGGTGCATTCTGCTTTTTTTCTTTCGGAATTTCTTTTGATGCATAAAAAGGTGTTTCGAAATTAATAGTAAAGAAATACTTTTTAGTTACCCAACCTTTGGTTTTACAATATCCAGAAATGGTGGTTGGATTTTCAATTTTTATATCACTTTCTAAAACCAAACTGTCATTTAAAAATTGAATTCCGTGTTGGAAATCTAGTAACAATTTGCCTTTTGAATCAGGAAATGTATACTTATGAAATGCCACTCTTTCGGAACAAGTGAGTTCGACTTTTACATCGTCTTTTTTCATTAATGAATAATAACCCACAGAAGCTGTTTCTGAGTTTTTGAAGTAACTATTTTTAAATTTTGACTTATTTTCATTATAGGGTAATAATAGAATATTTCCCATTTCACCAATTCCAGTTCCACTAAAACGCATTTGCGAAAAGCCTAGAATTAGTGAGTCTTTATATTGATAGCCACTGGTGTGATTCCATCCTTCTACACTATTATCAGGGCCAGGCTGAACCATTCCAAAAGGCAATGAAGGCCCAGGAAATGTATGTCCAGTCCCATCAGTTCCGATGAAAGTGTTTACAAATTTTGAATTACTTTGTGCAATAATTGGATTAAATCCAATGATAGAAAGT
>CALPLL020000136.1 GCA_943324395.2 Rhizobium sp. Q54 | reverse complement strand
GGAAATTTAAATTAAATTAAATATAAAATGGCAAACGTTAGAAATTTAAAAAAAGACATCAACTACGTTTTAGGTGATATTATTGAAGCAGTTTATTTATTTGAAATTGCAACAACAGGAAAACCAACAGACGAAACAAATGCATTAATTGATGAAGCAATTGTAAGTTTTGATTCTTTAATAGGAAAAGTAAACGCAAAAAATGTTGAGAATAAAAAAGCACATTTCAAACAAATTAATGTTGAATTGGAACAAGTTGCTAATCAATTGATTACTAAAATCAACGCTTTACAATAAATAAAACTATAAAAAAAGGTAAAATATATTTTGGATTTTACAAATTCAATTCTATATTTGCACACGAAATTAGTCGCCAGCGTAGCTCAGTTGGCTAGAGCAGCTGATTTGTAATCAGCAGGTCGTGGGTTCGAGTCCCTCCGCCGGCTCTTTTTAAAAAAACCATTTTACGAAAGTAAAATGGTTTTTTGTTTAAAGTAATCTATTGATTTTTTTAACTTTTATTTTCCAGATTTGTCAACTACAGGGCGATTCTCTCTATTGGCTAATTCCCACGCTATTGCAAATGCTAATTGTGCTCTTTTTTCCAAAGCATCGAATTCTATTTTGTCAGGAGTATCTGTAGGTTTGTGGTAATCGGCATGAACACCATTGAATAAAAACACTGCTGGAATTCCCTTTTTTGCAAAATTATAGTGGTCTGAACGATAATAAAATCGGTTTGGATCATTTCTATCATTAAAAGTATAATCTAAATTAGTTTTGATATAATTCTTATTTGCTTCTTCACAAATTGTATATAAATCTGATGATAAATAGTCGGAACCAATTATATAAACATAATCATTTGAGTCTTTATGTAATTCATCACGGCGTCCAATCATGTCTATATTCACGTCGGTAATTGTGTTAGCAATTGGGAATAATGGATTTTCTGAGTAAAATCTTGAACCATGAAGACCATGTTCTTCACCGGTTACATGTAAAAAAAGGATGGAACGCTTTGGTCCATGGCCTTCTACTTTAGCTTTTTGAAAGGCTTTTGCAATTTCTAATACCGCAACAGTTCCTGAACCATCATCATCTGCACCATAATTAATCTCTCCATTTTTAATACCAATATGATCGTAATGAGCTGAAATTACAAGAACTTCCTCAGGTTTTTCTGTACCTTTTATGAATGCCCAAATATTTTCTGAATCTGGTAAATTTTCATTTCTTCTAGCATTCAAATAAGAAGCCGGAATTCTTTGATAATAATCTGAAGCCCCATCAGGAAATGAAATCCCCGCTTTTAAATATTGTGAAATTAAATATTCACCTGCTTTCTTTTGACCTTTTGAACCAGTATCTCGACCTTCCATTTCATTTGATGCAATGATGTATAGATTCGTTTTTAATGACTCTTTGGAAATTGATTTGATATATTTTGTAGGTGAAACTTGGGCAAAAGTGATTGCAGTAAAAATTGCCAGCAAGAATGATAGTCTATTATTTTTCATAGGTTTACTTTTTACAAATATCACAATTATTTTTTTATTCTCGGTTTTTTCTTTTGTAAATTCAAAATGATAAAAAAAATATAAATATTTTAGATTTTAAAATAATATTCTTAGATTTACAATAGGATTATTAATATAAAAATAAACAAATATGAAAAATTTAATTGCAGTGTTAGCTTTATCACTTTGTACAGCTTCAATGACTATCAATGCTCAAGAAAAAAAACCAAAAGCTTCTGATAAAAAAGAAAGTGCTAAAGAAATGAAATCTTGTGATAAAGAAAAAAAAGGTGGATGTTGCGCTAAAATGTCAGAAAAAAAATAATTAAATCTTATATTATTTTATTAAGCACTTGAGAAATCAGGTGCTTTTTTTATATCAAAAAAAGATTTTTTTCAATCGTTGTAATGACTACTGTTTTTGTATATTGTTCTGCTGTTAACTGTATTATTAAATTGAAGTTTTAATACTAATTATCGATTTCTATTTACAAATAAAATAATTAAAATGATTATTGAAAGCCAAGAAAAGTTAATTCGAGATTATGTAGCAATAGCTACAGTTAAAGAGATTTATTTTATTAAAATGAATGATATTATTTTCTGTAAATCGGAAGGGAGATATACCAATTTTTATCTTCAAAATGGAAAAATTTCTATTTCAAGTAAGAATATTGGTGATTATGAAAATAGAATTTTAGATAAGAATATTTTTTTTAGAATCCATAATTCGTATGTTATTAATATGCGCTATTTAAAAAGAATAATCAAAACCGATGGAAATAGTTGTGAGATGGAAAATGGTACTATTATTCCAATTTCTAAGCGAAGACTAGAAGCTTTTAATCGATTTATTAATTTAAAAGAATAACTCTTATAAAAAAGGCTGCCCATTTTGGCAGCCTTTTTTATGATGTGATTTTTTATAATTCAAATGTAATTGAAATAATAATGTTATTCATTACCGAATTAATATTGGAATGATCCGTCATACCAACATTAAAAAACTGATATTGGTAATCTCGTTGAGAATGAGAATAGGTTAAATCTAATTTTGTTCCCCCAAAATTATATCCTAAACCAGCAGAATATCCTTTTAGATTTCCAATTGTAGTTTGATTAACATACGGACTTTTCTCGGTGCGGTAGCCTCCTCTCAAACTAAAAGCCTTAATTCTATATTCGCCTCCAATTCTTAATTCAGTTGCTACGCCAAGCTTATTTTTTATTTCAGAATTCACCTCTTTATAATCATTATTTGGTGAAAATGATAGGTTTCCATAATCTTTAATAGAGTAATCAATACTTAATAATCCTGATTTTTTGTAAATGTAACCAAAACTACTTGTCCATTTTCCAGGTGTACTTAACTGATATGGTTCGTAAACATTTATAACCGTTGGATTTACTATAACTTCTCTAATTATATTGGCACTTTTTGATGAAATTCCCTGAGATAATTTGTCAGTAATTTCATACCATGTTGGAGATTCATATGCTAAACCAACACGAACTTGCTTGTTTAATTTAGCAATGGCTCCTAATTGTATTGAAATTCCATTTCCATATGTGGTTAATTCATTGTTGAATTGAAGTCGTTGAACACCTGTCAATAAATTATTTGAATTGGATTCATAAAAACTGGTTTTTTGAGTGTAATCAATAAATCGGGAATTGATATTTATCCCAAAGTAGAATTTATCTTTGTATTGTCCGGAAACATTAAAAGAGAGTTTGCCGTTATAACCATTTGATTTAAAATAGTTTTCTTGTTTGTAATTTCCTCCAGTAGAAGGTATTAATGAAATATAAGTTCTATTTGAAACATCGTTATAATTTGGATCCGGGTCAATAATATAAGCTTGATAACCTAAAAAAGCTTGTTGAGTACCAAACCCATAATTAGAGCCTAAGTAATCGTATAAGCTGCTGATAGACTCTCCAGATTGAGTTTGAAGATTTGACAATGAAACCCCATTATTTCTATTGGCAAAATATAAAAAATAATTACCGATAGAATTCGTTGGATTGGTACCTGAAGAAAAAATTCCATTATCATAATTATTAGCATTTTCATAATTTATAGCAAAACTAAATTTACTCCAATCGCTTCTTTTATCTGTGTTTTTCAATACAAAAACGGCTCCAAATTGATTAATATCAGAGGTAGTTGAATTTTCTATATCGTTGGTACCGAAATAATTCGATTTATTTTTGACGCCATAAGTACTCAAAGTTAAAGCTACTTGATTATTCAAAAATATTGCTGATCCAGCTGGATTTACATTAATTGAAGAAAAATCTCCTCCTAATGCTCCAAAAGCTCCACTCATAGCGCTAAATCTTGCAGTTCCGAGTAAATTATCTTGAGAAAACCGAAGCCCATCTGAAATATCTTGCGAATACGTAAATGAGCTATATAAACCTAAAATGATTAATATTATGTTTTTTTTCATTTTAATTAGAATTATTTAATATTGAAATTTAAATAAGTAGCCTTTAACGTCTTCCGCCACCACCAGAACCACCTGATCGTCCGCCACCATAATTTCCACCACCATAACTTGGACTTGAATAACTTCTAGGAGAAGAAATTTCACTTCTAGGAGAAGATTCAACTCTAACTGGTGTTGTATTTCTTGGGGAGGAACTTTCACTAGGATAAGCTGATTCTATTCTAACTGGAGTAGTATAATTTCTAGGCGATTCAGTTTCAACTCTTGTAGGGGAATAATTTCTAGGATTATTATTAACTGATCTTGGATTTACATCATTTGATCTAACTCCATCGTAACTCCTTGGTGAAATTTGATCTGAATTTCTAACCCCGTTTGAAATATTATTTCTTCTCCCCACCGAAGTATTGTCACGGGTATTTGCAATTCCATCTCTTCCAAAATCATATCGATTAGAAACGCGACCGCTTGTACGACCTCCTCTTATTCCATTACTATAAGAGTAATGATATGGATTTCCATAATTATTATTGTTGTATCCGTAGTATCCATTATATCCATAATATCCGTAATAAGGATTGTAATAATTGTTGTAACCCCAACCATAATATCCGTAATTCGGTCCGTACCAATTATCCCATCCCCATCCATAACCTATGCTTGGTCCATACCATGAATTCCAACCAAAATTCCAATTCCAACCATAATTCCAATAAGTATTATAGCCTTGGTTGCGCCAACCCCAATTATTTTCATAAATAGTAATATTTACAGGTTGTTGGTTATTACCCCAACCAGAATAACTTGTAATAGCTTTTTCAGACTTATTATTTACAGAATCTTGAACACTAGAATAATTTTCAACATCTGTAAAAACCTGCTCCTGCTCCTTATTTTCTCTCAATGAACTGAAGTATTCCTTATATTTATCTACATTTTTATTAGAATTTTTACTTTCATTTTCGTCTGATCCGTAGATGCCGTCACGATCATAGTAAGTACTGCTTTTATAGGAACCACATGAAACCATTACCATACTAAAACCTAAAATTAGATAATAAATTGAGGTCGATTTTGCCGAAGAAAAATAATTAGTTTTCATATCTATGCATTTTATATTGTTGTTCATTACAAAAATAGTTAGTTTTGCCGAACTATTTAGTTAAAATTTGTTAAACAATTTTAGTGCCAAATTATAATATCAT
>CALPLL020000135.1 GCA_943324395.2 Rhizobium sp. Q54 | reverse complement strand
TTTTAAGATTTGATTATCCTAAATAAGTTTTCAAGATTTTACTTCTTGAAGTATGTTTTAATCTGCGAATTGCTTTTTCTTTAATTTGACGAACACGTTCACGAGTTAAATCGAAAGTTTCTCCAATTTCTTCAAGCGTCATCGGATGTTGATCACCCAATCCAAAATACAAACGTACTACATCTGCTTCTCTAGGAGTTAAGGTTTCTAATGAACGCTCAATTTCAGTACGCAACGACTCTTGAATTAATTCACGATCTGGATTTGGAGACTCCCCTGAACGCAATACATCATAAAGGTTAGAATCTTCTCCTTCAACTAAAGGCGCGTCCATTGACAAGTGACGACCAGAATTTTTCATTGACTCTTTTACATCGTTCACGGTCATGTCTAATTCCTTAGCAATTTCTTCAGCTGTAGGCGGTCTTTCGTTAGATTGCTCTAACAAGGCATACATTTTATTGATTTTATTTATAGAACCAATTTTATTTAAAGGCAAACGAACGATACGAGATTGTTCTGCAAGAGCTTGCAAAATCGATTGACGAATCCACCAAACGGCGTAAGAAATGAATTTGAAACCACGTGTTTCATCGAAACGTTGAGCTGCTTTGATCAATCCTAAATTTCCTTCATTTATAAGATCGGGAAGGGTTAAACCTTGATTTTGGTATTGTTTTGCTACCGAAACTACGAAACGTAAATTGGCTTTAGTTAATTTTTCAAGGGCTACTTGATCTCCAGCTTTTATTCGCTGCGCTAATTCTACCTCTTCATCGGCAGTAATCAAATCTACTTTTCCAATTTCTTGTAAATATTTGTCTAATGATGCGGTTTCACGATTGGTAACCTGCTTGGTAATTTTAAGTTGTCTCATAATTTCTAGCCCTCATTTTAGGTATTGAAATAGTTATACGTAAGATGTTGTATAAAAGTTACAAAAAGCAGAAAATAGTTATAACTTTTTTTTAGTTTCAACATTTTGAGCGCTCAAAAGGAGGAATTAAGTAAGATTAGAAATCAAAAATAGTCTCAATATTTTTTTCATTCCATTGACCTGTAAATTTATAGGGAATAAATCTTGCGAATAGTTCTTCTTTATACCATTTTAGTTTTCTAGTAAGACGAACTACCTCTTTATGCTTTTCATTTTTATAAGCATAATCAATCATTTCGGCCTGCGTTTTCCAGATGCTTAAAGTCGCCTGTTGAATTAAAGGCCATTCGCCAACACCAATAGACATTGCGAGTCCGTTGTACTCTTCTAAACTTTTACTAACATTACCGACTTTTCTCCAAAAAGAAATTAATTTTGAAAGCCGAATACTGGCTCGAGTTAAAACCATAACAGGTTTGTCTATAGACAAAGTGGCGTGAGAAACAAAAGGTTGCTTCCCGTCCCATTTTCCGTGGGCTTCTGCGGCATGTGCATAAACGGTAAATGATTCGGAGCTTTTAGATTTATATTTGTTAAAGAAAGTATTTTTCTCAAAAAAAGTAGTAGCATATATTTCTGATTCCCAAATACACAATAATGCATAAGTCCCAAAGTTGGGTTTTGAACTAAAGCCATTTTCAGCGCCTGAACCTAGTAGTTTGTAAAACACAAGTCCTTCAATCTTTTTGAAATGAGCATGTCCTAATTGCATTTGGGATAATGCCCAAAGTTTATTGGAGAAAGATTCCAATTTAAAAAAGGTGCAAGTAGTTATTTGGCTCATCGGTATGAATTCTTAATTTGCATACTGGGTTTTAGATTTTTTTATAGCATCTTGAATGTATTTTTTCTTAATAATTAACATTCCGAAACTTTCGCCACCTTCTTTTCCAGTATTTTTGTGGTGCATTTTATGCGCACGACGTAAAGCTAAAACGTATACGTTTTTAGATTTAGTAAGCACTTTGAAGCGTTGGTGTATTACCAGATCATGTATTACGAAATAAGCTAAACCATAAAGTAAAATACCAAAACCAACCCAAGTATACCATGCATATTGGTTCATCATTCCAAACATTATAAGTAACCAACTAGGTACGGCATAGGTGATAAAAAAGAAATCATTTCGTTCAAACCAACTTTTATGGTCTTTTTTGTGGTGATCTGCATGGAAATACCACAAAAAACCATGCATGATGTATTTGTGATTTGCCCAAGCAGAAAATTCTGTTAGTATAAAAGTGACTAAAACAATGCTACAATTAATTATTATTTCCATGTTAAATAAATATAAATAATGAGGTGAAGAATATAATTTGTAAAATTAATATTATTAATGAAACGGAAAGATTGCCTTTGATGATTGTTGGATAAAAAAAGTACGATGTAAAAAAAGCAACTCCAATCCAACCTATATAATTATGCAAACCTGGTAATCCTCCTTCAAATTTCCAAAAATCTAGTCTCGGTGCCACTTGTTCAATAATTAAATCGATAATTGTAACTAATATAGCGGCAACAACCAATGACACTATTTTGTTTGCAAAGATACCACTTACAATTCTAATTCCTGCAAAAATAAGCATTGCCCAATTGATGGAAATAATTAGCGGAACATTAAGTAATTTAAAACCCAATCCGTCTCCATAGGAATATTTTCCGAAAACCAACCCCGTTTTTACTCCAATTACTTCAATTATAAATCCTAAAAAAGCGATAGAAAAAAAGGCAATTAAGAATTTTTTATCGGCTAAAGGACTGTGAATTAAAAAAACAAAACAAGTAAGTAATAAGGTGTAAGGCGTAAAAGGACTAAAAAAAGAAGGATTAACAATAAACCCAATTGATCCAGAAATATATACCAGAATTAAGAAATATAATAAATAGGATTTATATGACTTTAGCATTACTTTTCTCTTTCTACTATTAATTGACTCGCGATTTTTGCACTAAAAAGGCACAATGGAATACCTCCTCCAGGATGCACACTTCCTCCTACAAGATATAAATTTTTAATACTTGATGAATAGTTAGCATGTCTTAAAAAAGCTGCAAATTTATTGTTGCTAGAATTACCGTAAAGCGATCCGCCATAAGACGAAGTTTGGTTTTCGATATCAATTGGGCTTAACGTGCTTTCTGTGATGATGTATTTTTCAATATCGGTTTTTAAAATGCTATTAATTTTTTCAATAATATTTTTTCGAATAGCGGTTTCATAATTGATACTTTCGTTTTTATTGTGCGGTACGTTTACCATTACAAACCAGTTTTCGCAACCTTGAGGCGCATCTTCTTTGCAATATTTTGAAGTAATATTAATGTAAATTGTAGGGTCGTCAGTTGGAAATTGTTCTGAAAACAAATGATCAAATTCCTTTTTATAATCATCACTAAACAAAATATTATGCAAACCTAACTCTTCAAATTCTTTGTTTATTCCCCAATAAAAAACATAGGCACTACTTGATTTTTCTTGTTGGATTAGTTTTTTAGGAGTATAAGATTCTGGTAATAGATACTTGTAAAGAACATGGAGATCTACGTCGCTTGCCACTATATCAAAGGTATAATTAACCCCGTTACTTTTAATGGAAGAAATCTTATTATTAGAGCCAATTTCTATGGTTTCAACGGGGGCATTGTATTTAATTTCCACATTAGCTTCTTCTGCAAGTTCAACCAAATGAGAAGTAATTTGATGCATCCCTTTTTTAGGCAAATAAGCCCCAAGATTAAATTCTAAATGCGAAATCATGTTGATTAACGCTGGTGCTTTATATGGATTTGAACCATTATAGGTCGCAAATCGATTGAACAGTTGGACTGTTTTTGGGTTGGAAAACGTTCTTGAATTTTTTTCGTGCATCGTGCTGAATAAACCTAAGAATGGGGATAACAATATACCTTTTAAAGTCTTAAAATTAATAAAATTTTTAATTTGATGAAGCGATTGCTTCAAAAATAAATCTTCGGTGGTTTTAAAATAAAAAGCGTTGCGCTTGATGTGTTTTAAAACCGTTTCTTTTTTTTCATTTAATTTTAAATGAACTTCCTCTGCAAATTCTTCAATATTGGCGGAAGCTTTTAGTTGCGTTCCATCCGGATAAAAATAGTTGGTAATGACTTCTAATTTCTGGTATTCAAATGAATGGGAGCTTCCTTGCAAATTGGTCAATTCATCAATTAATGATGGCATTGTAAATAGTGAAGGCCCTTTATCAAATCGAAATCCATTTGTATTTAATTCACTCAATTTACCTCCGGGATAACTGTTTTTTTCAAAAATGGTGACCTTAAACCCTTGATTGGCTAGGCGAATTGATAAGGCAAGACCTCCAATTCCAGCTCCAATTATACCAACGGTTTTTTTCATTTTTTATAATTAAATTGTGATACAAAATTAATTTTTTATAAAATCATAATAGTACAACAAAAGTTAAAATAATCCTATAAATAAATGTCTCACAACTACAAAAAATAAAAAAAGATATTTCTTCAAAATCAAAAACCCCAATTTAATTCAATAAATTGGGGTTTTGTTATGCAAATTAATTTGCTATTTTATTAAGATTCTCTAGGAGGTCTAGGTAAAAGTGCTTTTCTAGAAACTTTCTCTTTTTTAGTTTTAGGGTCAATTCCTAAGTATTTCACTTGGAATACGTCGCCCATATTTACCACATCAGAAACATTTTCTGTACGTTCCCAAGCCAATTCTGACACGTGAAGTAATACTTCGTTTCCAGGAACTGCTGTATATTCTACAACCGCACCAAAATCAAGCATTTTAATTACTTTCACTTCGTAAGCTTCGTTCATTTGAGGCTTGAAAGTAATCGATTCAATTTTAGCTAATACTGCAGCAATTCCAGCAGGATCAGTTCCTAAAATTTCAATTACACCTTCTTCATTAACCTCGTTAATTACGATGGTAGTTCCAGTAGCTTTTTGTAATTCTTGAATTACTTTTCCACCAGGTCCAATCAAAGCTCCGATAAAGTTACCAGGAATAGTTCTTGTAATAATTTTTGGAGCATACTCTTTAACATCCTCTTTTGGAGATGGTAAAGTAGCAGTTAAAATATCAAGAATATGTAAACGTCCATCACGAGCTTGAGCTAATGCTTGCTCCATAATTTCATATTTCAATCCGTCAATTTTGATGTCCATTTGACAAGCTGTAATTCCTTCTGAAGTTCCAGTTACTTTGAAATCCATATCTCCTAAGTGATCTTCATCACCTAAAATATCAGATAA
>CALPLL020000134.1 GCA_943324395.2 Rhizobium sp. Q54 | reverse complement strand
TGGACATGTGTTTATTAAATAATGGCGGTATCAGATCAATTATTCCTAAAGGAAATGTAACTTTAAAAACTGCATTTGAAATTATGCCTTTTGAAAACACTTCAATTGTAGTGGCTCTAAAAGGGGAACAAATTTTAGAAATGTTAAACTATTTTATTTCTGAAAAGAAACCCCATCCATTATCAGGAATTCAATTTACCATTTCCAAAACCAATCAACCAATTAACATTTTAATTAAAGGAAAGCCTTTAGAAGCTAATAAAATATATTATGTAATCACTTCGGATTACCTTTCTAATGGAGGCGATAAAATGGATTTCTTCAAAAAAGGAACTGAAAAATATGACATCAATTATAAATTAAGAAACATATTAATTGATTATTTTAAAGAAACAAAAACTATAACATCGACTGTAGATCAAAGAATAATTTTAGAATAACTTTTTGAAAAAAACCTAATTATCAAATGAAAAGAAGAGAATTTATACAAAAAACAGCTGCAACCACAGCGTTGGCAGGATTAGGATTGTCCTTGAGTAGTTTTAAATCTTTAGATACAAAACATTTAACAATACTTCATACTAATGATGTTCACAGTTATATAGATCCTTTTCCAGCTGATCACCCACGAAACCCAAATATGGGTGGCGTATCCCGAAGAGCAGCAATAATTGAGAACATCAGACAAGAAAACCCAAATTTATTATTGTTGGATGCAGGTGATATTTTTCAAGGAACTCCTTATTTCAATTATTATGGCGGCGAACTTGAGTTGAAATTAATGAGCATGATGAAATATGATTTGGGTACAATGGGGAACCACGATTTTGATAATGGTATCGACGGATTTTACTCACAAATGCACAATGCTAATTTTGATTTTGTAACATCAAATTACGATTTTAACAATACTGTTTTACAAGGGAAAACAAAACAATACAAGATATTTGACAAAAACGGAATAAAAGTTGGGATATTTGGATTAGGAATAGAATTAGCGGGTTTGGTTGATAGTAAAGCTTACAAAGAAACAAAGTATTTAAATCCTATAGAAGTCGCTCAAGATCTATCTCGTATTTTAAAACACGAACAAAAATGTGACCTTGTTATATGTCTTTCCCACTTGGGTTACAAATACAATGACGAAAAAGACAAAATTTCCGATGTTAAATTAGCTACTTTAACTAAAGATATCGACTTGATAATTGGAGGACATACACACACTTTCTTAGAAAAACCAACTATACTAAAAAATAGCGAGGGAAAAGAAGTGATAGTAAATCAAGCCGGTTGTTATGGAATTAATATGGGAAGAATTGACTTTTATTTTGATAACGATCAATCAAAATCCCACAATGGAAGAAGCATTATCATTTAAAAAATAGTTATTTCACCATTTCAATAAAATCATCTTCCGAGATAATTGGGATTTTCAATGAATTTGCTTTTTCAAGTTTAGCAGGTCCCATATTATCTCCAGCAACTACAAAATGGGTTTTTGCTGAAATTGAACTACCCACTTTACCCCCATTATCTTCAATAGAATTTTTCAATTCGTCGCGTGAGAATTTTTCAAATACTCCAGAAACGACAAATATTTTTCCATCTAATTTATTGGTAGCGTTTGGATTTACCTTTTCTACAATTTCAAATTGGACTCCTTGTACTTTTAATTCTGCAATAATTGCTTGATTTGAAGGGTTTTCAAAAAAGTCAATTACACTTTGAGCAATTCGGTCTCCAATTTCATCAACCAAAACTAAATCCATAAAAGTAGCTTTACTTAACGAATCGATATTTTTATAATGCTTGGCCAATTTCTTGGCGACTGTTTCACCCACAAATCGGATTCCAAGAGCAAAAAGTACATTTTCAAACGGAACATTTTTAGAATTTAAAACTCCATTAATTAAATTCTCAGCCGATTTTTGCGCCATTCGATCTAATGGCAAAATTTGTTCAATGGTTAAATTATATAAATCGGCATAATTATTTACCAATCCATTATTAAATAACAAAGCAACTGTTTCTCCTCCTAAACCTTCAATATCCATTGCCTTTCTGGATATAAAATGTTGGATTCTTCCAATAATTTGAGGTGGACAACCATAAAAATTCGGGCAATAATGATTCGCTTCGCCATCCAATCGAACTAATTCTGATTGACATTCAGGACAATGCGTAATGTATTTTGTAGGAATTAAATTTAAAGGACGTTTACTTGTATCTACAGCAATTATTTTAGGAATAATTTCACCTCCTTTTTCAACAAACACTTCGTCTCCAACACGGATATCTAATTTTTCAATTTGATCTGCGTTGTGCAAAGAAGCTCTTTTTACAATAGTTCCAGCAAGTTGTACCGGTTCTAAATTAGCAACAGGAGTAATTGATCCCGTTCTTCCCACTTGGTAAGTAATAGAATTTAATCGAGTTGAAACTTGTTCCGATTTAAATTTATATGCCATTGCCCAACGAGGAGATTTAGCAGTATAACCCAGTTCTTCTTGATGTTGGAATTGATTTACTTTAACTACCACTCCATCAGTTTCATACGGTAATTTATGTCGGTGTTCATCCCAAAAATCAATAAATTGAAAAACTTGATTCAAGTTCTTTGCTAATTTTGTTTCGTTTGGCACTTTAAAACCCCAAGATCTTGCGCTTTCTAAACTTTCAATTTGTGATGAAATAGGTAAATTCTGACCAATTATAAAATACAATAAACATTCTAAAGGACGTTTTGAAACTTCGGTACTATCTTGTAATTTCAAACTACCAGAAGCTGTATTTCTAGGATTAGAATAAGGAGTTTCCCCAATGTCTATCAATTCCTGATTCATTTTCTCAAATCCTGCAAAAGGCAAAATTATTTCACCACGAATATCAAATTTATGTGGAAAATTACCTGTTAATTCTAAGGGAATTGATTTTATAGTTTTAATATTATTAGTCACATCGTCACCTTGAAAACCATCGCCACGAGTTACCGCTCGCTTTAATTTACCATTTTCATAAGTAATACTTATTGAGGCACCATCGTATTTGAGTTCACATACATATTCTAAAGGCACATCTCCCAAAACTTTTTGAATTCTATTTTCCCATTCAATAAGATCTTCTTTAGAATAAGAATTGTCCAAAGAGTACATTCTGTAATCGTGAGCTACGGTTGTAAAATTCTTAGTGATAGTTCCTCCTACTCTTTGTGTTGGGGAATTTTCATCAAAAAATTCAGGATTTTGATTTTCTAAATCTTGAAGTTGTTTTAGTTTAATATCAAATTCGAAATCAGAAATTGTAGGTTTGTCCAACACATAGTAATTATGATTGTGCTGGTTTAATTCTTTCCGAAGATTGTTGATGGTTTGCTGAACGTCCATATAAGTTAAAAAATACCAATAGATAAATCACCCCAAAGAAGTAAAAACAAAAATATTATTAAAAAAACTACAGTAAACTTATAAGTTTTATTTTTAAATTTTTGAAGGGTAATTTCTATTAAAATTAAAGCCGTAATTAATAAAAAACTAGCCATTAAAAAATCAAAAAGTGTCCAATTTACTTCACTAGTATATTGCATCGCAATTAAAGGAATAGACAATAATGCAATTACTAATAAAATATACGATGATATTCTTTTTGAAAAATTGAACATAATTTTTTTTGTAAATATAGAGAATTGATGAATATCTAACCCTCTATTATTTCATTAATTTGTTTAAATAATTCGCCACCGCTTAAGAAAGCACCTTGTTGAATTAACCCAAAAAGCGACTGATTTCTATCTTCTGTAAACTCCTTTTTGCCAATTTTCATTTCGATGGTTTCGGTAAATAGATTATCGCTCAACCAATGCAAACCGTCTTTGGTCAAAAAATCAACTTCAGAAACTAACGATTTCAATACAATAGATTTTACATAGGTATCGAAACACTGAAAAAGAAAAATATGATTCTTGGAAAAATGTTCTAAATATTCTGTTTTAGAAAGCACCCCTTCCCAAACTAAATCAGAGAAAACGTCCAATTCTTGTTCGGCAACTTCTGGTTTTTCAATTTTTATCTGATCCCATTCAGCTTTATCGATTGCTTGGGTAGCAAGGAAACTGCTAAATTCAGCATGCATTTCTTCAAATTGTTCTTTGGTAAGTCTAGAGTATTTCATTGGTGCTGAATTTATTTTCAGCATCTATTATCAGATGCATTATACAATTAATTAAAGAATCTGAAATAAATTCAGATGAAACAAAAAAAATCCCGATTTTCATCGGGATTCAATTATTATGAATTTAAAAATTATGCTTTTTCAGCAACAATTTCATAAGCTAATTCAACTATTACATCTCTGTGTAAACGAACAGAAGCAGTATATTTACCAGTTCTTTTAACGATTCCACTTGTAATGAATTTTCTGTCAATTTCTTGACCACCTTTTGCTAAAGCTGCAGCGATATCAATATTGGTAATAGAACCAAATAATTTTTCACCACCTGCTTTTGCATAAATTTTAATTTCGATAGCTTTTAATGCTTCTGCTAATGCTTGTGCGTCACTAACTACCTTAGCTTCTTTATGCGCTCTTTGTTTTAGGTTTTCAGCCAATACTTTCTTTGCAGAAGCAGTTGCTAAATGTGCAAATCCTTGAGGAATTAAAAAATTACGACCGTAACCGTTTTTTACAGTTACTACATCATCTTTAAATCCTAAGTTCTGAACGTCTTTTTTTAATATAAGTTCCATGTTGTTGTCCTTTGTTATTAGAAGTTAGTCCCGCGATAGCGAAACAACAACTGTTAATTTTTAATTATTTTAATAAATCTGCCACATATGGCATTAAAGCTAAATGACGTGCTCTTTTTACAGCTACTGACACTTTTCTTTGGTATTTCAAAGAAGTACCTGTTAAACGACGAGGAAGAATTTTTCCTTGCTCATTAACGAATTTCAATAAGAAATCTGCATCTTTATAATCAATATATTTGATACCAGATTTTTTGAAACGACAATATTTTTTTATTTTGTTTGTTTCTATGTTCAAAGGCGTAAGATATCTGATATCTCCGTCTTTTTTTCCTGAAGCCGATTGTTGTAATGTTGACATAATGATTACGCTTTAGATGATTTTAATTTAGTTCTTCTTCTTTCAGCCCAAGAAATTGCGTGTTTGTCTAAACTTACAGTTAAGAAACGCATAACTCTCTCGTCACGTCTAAATTCAGTTTC
>CALPLL020000133.1 GCA_943324395.2 Rhizobium sp. Q54 | reverse complement strand
GTAATTACGGTTTGCGATAATGCCAAAGAATCTTGTCCATTTTTCCCAACACAAACAAAAACCATTCACCATAGTTTTGAAGATCCGTCAAAAGCATCAGGAACTGCCAAAGAATTAATTGCGGAATTCCGAAAAGTGAGAAATGAAATAAAAGAATACTCAAAATCCTTTATTGAAAATTTAGAGTCAATTTAACATTTTTGTTGTATTAAAAGAATTAGATTTGTTCAAATTAAAACCACTTTTTATGAAAAACATACTAGTTATTATTGTATTATTTGTTTCGGTTTTTGGATTTGGACAAGAAAAAGATAAAGTTTCCGTTTTTGGAAGAAAACATGAAATTAAGATTGGCGCAATTCACCTTCTTGTGGCACCAATATTAGAGGGAACTTACGAACACATTTATTCTAAAGATCTTACATACGGAGCTTCGTTATTAATTAATTTAAATAACAAAGATTATTATGATGAAGAATTTTCGGTAACTCCTTTTGTAAGATTTTATTTTCAAGAAACCAAAGAATATGGCGCTCAAGGTTTTTTTGTTGAAGGGTTTGCAAAATACCTTTCAGGTAAATATAGCCCATCAATATTTAATAACACCCAAATTAAACCCTATTCTGCGGGCGCTTTAGGGCTTGGACTTGGTAAAAAATGGTTTAATTCAAGCGGGTTTGTATTTGAAACTTTGGTTGGAATTGGGAGAACAATTGGAGGCGGCGATCGACCAGACGTGATTTTTAGAGGAGATATTGGTTTAGGTTATCGATTTTAAACCAATCCAAAATATCAAAAAAGGCGCTTCAATTTAAATGAAGCGCCTTTTTTTATTACGATTAAACAAATCACCGAATACCCTTTTTCTACATTTTCATCAACCAGTTTTTCATGGAAACTTCATTTTCAATAATTGCTTTTAAATCGGAAATTTTAACGCGGTCTTGCTTCATTGTGTCTCTATGACGTATTGTTACCGTTTGATCTTCCACTGTTTGATGGTCTACAGTAATACAGAATGGAGTTCCAAGTGCATCTTGTCTTCTATAGCGCCTTCCAACGGCATCTTTTTCATCATAGGAAACATTGAAATCCCACTTCAAATCGTCAATAATTTGATGTGCAATTTCTGGTAACCCATCCTTTTTAACTAATGGAAAAATCGCTGCTTTTGTTGGCGCAAGTACTGACGGTAATTGTAAAACAGTTCTCACTGAACCGTCTTCCAAAGTTTCTTCTTTCAAAGAATTTGAGAAAACAGCCAAGAACATTCTGTCCAATCCAACCGAAGTTTCTACCACATACGGAGTATAATTCGCATTAGTTTCCGTATCAAAATATTGTAATTTCTTGCCTGAAAATTTCTCGTGGGCTTTCAAATCGAAATCGGTACGAGAGTGAATTCCTTCTAATTCTTTGAATCCAAAAGGGAAATTAAATTCTATATCGGCAGCCGCATTGGCATAATGAGCTAATTTTTCATGATCATGAAAACGATAATTTTCTTTACCTAATCCTAGGGAAAGGTGCCATCCTAAACGCGTATTTTTCCAATGCTCGTACCACTTCATTTCATCACCAGGCTTCACAAAAAACTGCATTTCCATTTGTTCAAATTCACGCATTCTAAAAATAAATTGTCTAGCAACTATTTCATTTCTAAACGCTTTCCCTGTTTGAGCAATACCAAAAGGGATTTTCATTCGTCCTGATTTTTGAACATTTAAGAAATTTACAAAAATACCCTGGGCTGTTTCTGGACGTAAATACAAGTCCATTGCGGTGTCTGCAGAAGCTCCTAATTTTGTTCCGAACATCAAGTTAAATTGGCGCACTTCGGTCCAATTTCTAGAACCAGATTCAGGACAGGCGATTTCTAATTCTTCAATTAAAGCTTTCACATCATCAAGATCCTCATTTTCTAATGATCTCGCCATTCTGGCTAAAACTTCGTTTTTCTTAGACAAATATTCAATAACTCTAGCATTTGTAGAAACAAATTCTTCTCTGTTAAAAGCGTCTCCAAAACGAACACTAGCTTTCTCAATTTCTTTTTCTGCTTTTTGATTTAGCTTTTCAGCATACTCTTCAATCAAAACGTCAGCACGGTATCTTCTTTTTGAATCTTTGTTGTCAATTAATGGGTCATTAAATGCATCTACGTGACCTGAAGCCTTCCAAGTGGTAGGATGCATCAATATCGCAGCGTCGAGACCCACAATATTATCATTCATTTGAACCATTGATTTCCACCAATATTCTCTGATGTTTTTCTTTAATTCAACTCCGTTTTGTGCATAATCATAAACTGCACTCAAACCGTCGTAAATTTCGCTTGACGGAAAAATAAATCCGTATTCCTTTGCATGCGAAACTACATTTTTAAATAAATCTTCTTGTTTTGCCATAATGATGCAAAAATATAAAAAGTGAAATTAATAAATGCATATAAAATGTACTTTGAACGTTACTTTTAGTTATTTTTATAGATTAATCAAAAAATAGATGGTAAATAACCTCATTAATTTATTTTTTCCAGATGTTTGTCTTGGTTGTAAAGGGTTTTTATTATCTGAAGAAAACGTAATTTGCTCCTCGTGCCGTCATGAAATTCCACTTACTCAACATTTTCTATATGAAGAAAATGAGGCACATATGAAATTTTACGGCAAAATTCCTGTTGAACATGTTTCTGCATTATTCTATTTTCATAAAAAGGGGATTGTCCAAGAAATTATTCACGAACTTAAATACCGTGGTCACCAGGAAGTTGGAACTGTTTTTGGAGAATGGATTTCGGAAGAGTTGATTTTATTACCAATTTCAAACAATTTTGACGCTGTTATTCCGGTGCCACTTCATAAAAAACGACTTAAAGAACGAGGTTACAATCAGGTGACTAATTTTGGAATTGCTATTGCAAATAAATTCCAAATTCCCTGTAACGAATCATTATTGCACCGAAATGTCTATTCAAAAACGCAATCGAAAAAGGATTTATTGGGAAGAATATCCGTAATTGATTCTCTTTTTGATGTAACTTTTAATGAAAATGACCACAATAAACATTTTCTATTAATTGACGATGTTTTGACTACAGGCGCCACTTTAGAAGCTTGCGGAAGAGCTTTATTAAAAATCCCAGGAGCAAAAATCAGCATTGTTTGTATGGCTATGTCTCATTCTTAACTTTAAATTTTAATAATGCCCTTGAAAACTTTGCAGTTGTTATTGATTATTTGTTAATTTGTTTTGAATTTGAAACTTATAAAAACCCCAAAAAATGTTTAGGATTTGTATATTGCTATTCTTTTTGGTTTCCCAACTTCAAGCACAAACGACTATGATCATACCGCCAAATTTACAAAAAGGAGATACTATTGCAATTGTGGCTACCGCCAGAAAGAACATTGTAGACAACTTAAAGCCGGCATTAGATTTGGCTAAAAGTTGGGGATTGAATGTGGTGATAGGAAAAACAATAGGACTAGATAATCATCAATTGGCTGGAACCGATGAACAAAGAGCAGCCGATTTTCAAGATATGATAGACAATCCCAATATAAAAGCGGTTTGGTGCGTTCGCGGTGGGTACGGAACAGCAAGAATGGTTGAATTAGTTGATTTTTCAAGATTTAAAGCAAACCCAAAATGGATTATTGGATTTAGCGATGTTACCGTTATTCACAGTCATTTGAATGCTTTGGGCGTTGCAACAATACACGGGATCATGCCTGTGAATGTGGAAAAAGCATCTAAAGAAGTGGAAGAAACTTTGCGGAAAGCGCTCTTTGGTGAAAGCTTAAAATATACCGTTCCTTGTCAAAATGAAAATAGATTAGGAGTTGCTGAAGGCGAATTAGTAGGTGGAAATTTGTCTATTTTATACAGTATGATGGGCTCTGAGTCACAAGTTGATTGCAAAGGAAAAATTCTATTTATTGAAGATTTAGACGAATATTTATACCACATTGATCGAATGATGCTGAGCTTAAAACGCTGCGGTTGCTTTGAAGGATTGCAAGGATTAGTCGTGGGTAGTTTTATAAAAATGCATGACAATGAAATTCCGTGGGGGAAAAACGCCCATGAAATTATATTGGATATTACTAAAAAATATAATTTTCCTATAGTTTTTGATTTTCCGGCTGGACATATTCATGATAATAACACCCTTATTTTTGGCAAAAAAGTGAATTTAGAAGTGAACGATAAAGAAACGACCTTGAAGTATTAAAACTAAACTACAATTTAATGGCCGATCATAACGATTTAGGAAAATTAGGAGAAGAATTGGCTGTTGAATTTTTAGAAAAGAATGGTTATTCTATTTTAGAAACCAATTGGACTTTTCAAAAAGCAGAAATAGATATTATTGCTAAAAAAGAAAATACCTTGGCCGTTGTCGAAGTAAAAACCCGCTCCAGTATCGATTTTGGTTTGCCTCAGGATTTTGTTAAACCCAAAAAAATCCAACTCTTAGTTAAAGCAATCAACGAATATGTAATTTCAAATGATCTTGAAGTTGAAGTTCGCTTTGATATTATCGCGCTTCATAGAGAAGGTAAAGGATTTAAAATAGAACATTTAGAAGACGCATTTTATTATTTTTAATGTTATATATTTAACAATTTGTTTTTTATTGATACATTTGCATCGCATTTAAACATCATAAAAAAATGAAAACTGTTTCTTCGATTGTAGAAAATTACATCAAAACAAAGCCCTTTTTATTAAGTGCTTTATCCCAAAACATTATCAATTTAACTTCATTATCGAGAAATATGATGGTTGAATTGGAATCGGAATTTGGAAAAGATGTAAAACAAGGGGCGATTGTAATGGCATTAAAACGACTTTCTGTTGATTTAGATTTTAGACTCAATCATAAGATTTCAAAAGTGATGAAAAACTTGGGTGAAATTACGGTTCGCTCTTCTTTAATTGATTATACGTTTGCAGTTTCAAGCACTATTTTGACCAAACAAGCCGATTTAATTTCGGAAATCAACAGCAATCCAGATATTTTTTATACCTCATCAAAAGGCGTTAGCGAAACCAATATCATTGTGAGTCAAAGTGTAAGTCATTTGGTAGAAAAGCATTTTGCAGCTGAAAAACAAATACAAAAACTAGAAAATCTAGCTTCCATAACGGTAAAATTACCAAAAGAAAACACAGTAATTCCTGGGATTTACTACTTTATTTTTCAGCGTTTGGCTTGGGAAGGAATTATCATTAATGAGGTAATTT
>CALPLL020000132.1 GCA_943324395.2 Rhizobium sp. Q54 | reverse complement strand
TACATCACTTTTTCTTCAATTTCATCAGTACGACTCGCATTTGTCATGTAAACCAAATGTGTTGCATATTTTGGAATCGATAAATCGGCACTTAATTCGGCCAATACTTTAGTATAAGAATCAATTTTAACAAACTTGGTATAGTTTTTACTGATTTTCTTAGCAAAATACCAAATCGTCATTATACCAATTAACATCAATGCTATAAATAAGGTTACATAACCTCCATGCGAGAATTTTTTGAGGTTTGCTATTAAAAAACTAAATTCTATAATTAGATATATAGTAATTAAAGGAACTATTATCATCCAAGATACCCTTTTTAAAATCATGTAAAAATTTAAAAGAATCGTTGTCATAATCATACATAATATGATAGCTAATCCATAGGCAGCTTCCATATTGCTAGATTCTTCAAAGTGCAAAACAATCATAATACAACCTGCAAATAACAACCAGTTAATTGAAGGAATATACAATTGACCTTTAAGTTCTGTAGGATATTTAATTTTTACTTTTGGCCAAAAGTTCAACCTCATAGCTTCATTTATCAAAGTAAATGATCCGCTAATTAAAGCTTGAGAGGCAATTACAGCAGCAAGTGTGGCAATTACAATTCCAAATGGTAGAAACCAACTTTCCATGATTAAGTAGAACGGATTTCCATTTTTACCCCCTAAGGATTGTAAAGTTGCCCCTTCGTGTTGTAACAAATAGGCCGCTTGACCGAAGTAATTTAAAACCAATGTAGTTTTCACAAACATCCAACTTATTCTGATGTTTTTTCTGCCACAATGTCCCATATCAGAATATAAAGCTTCTGCTCCGGTAGTACAAAGAAATACAAAACCTAAAACATAAAATCCTTCTGGGTGAATGGTTAATAGTTTTATTGCGTAATAAGGATTTATTGCTTTTAAAACTTCTATATGATCAAAGATTTGGATAATTCCTAAAACTCCTAACATTCCAAACCAAACTAGCATCATTGGTGCGAAAAATTTTCCTACTAATTTTGTTCCAAATTGTTGAATTGTGAACAGCACAAATAAGATTCCAATTACAATCGGTATTGTATTAATAGTTGGATAATAAGTTCTAATTCCCTCAACAGCAGAGGCTACAGAAATAGGTGGGGTAATAATTCCATCTGCTAATAAAGCACTACCACCAACAATCGCTGGCACGATTAACCATTTTACTTTTGTCCTTTTTACTAATGCGTAAAGCGCAAAAATTCCTCCTTCACCATTATTATCAGCACTAAGTGTAATTAATACATATTTTATTGTGGTTTGCAAAGTTAGAGTCCAAAATATACAGGAAACTCCTCCTAAAACAATATCTGATGTAATTGCATGAATTCCAAGAATGGCTTTCATAACGTATAATGGCGAAGTCCCAATATCTCCGTAAATTATTCCTAAAGTAATTAGTAATCCACCTAATGATAATTTGCTGTGCAGTTCGTGATGATGAGAACTCATAAAAATAGTTTAAAAAAGTTCACAAATTTATTACTATATAATTTAATAATGATTAATGATTGCATTTTTTTTAAAAATAAAGATAAAAATTAATCATATAAAAAAAAGCACCGATTTTTTTCAGTGCTTTTTATAAAAATTTAAATTGATAGATTTACCTTCTTGAATTGGAGTTTCTATTTTCTCTTGGGGAAGAATTTCGAGGAGTTTGCTCATTATTTTGTCCTCCTCTTGGAGCATTTGACTCTGATTGATTTCGTCTAGGAGTTTCAATATCTGTCCGCGTGTTTTGTCTTGGACTTGCGCTCTGGCTATTGTTTCTAGGAGTTTGTGTTCTAGTAGTAGTTCTAGGAGAAATTACATTATTATTATCAGATCTGTTATTTCTAGTTGAAGTTCGAATTTGATCTAATTCATATCGATTTGAAACGCTATTATTTCTCCTTTCAAATGAACGTTCTGGGTTTCTTAATTCATAACTATTGGCGCGAATATTTCTATGAAGATTTATAGCCACTGAACTCCTTCTTATATTAACATAGTTATAATGATTGTTATAATTTATCCAAACTCGAACGTTTCTATTGTATCTGTAAATTGGAAATGGGCGCCAATAATTATAAAATCTTGGGTAATATCCCCAATTCCATCTGGAATAATAAATTCTATAATTTGGAGCCCAAAAATAAGAAAAAAGTAATGGAGAGTGAACATATACAGGCTCATAAATAAAATTATTTCCATACATATAAGGATCTCCAACCACTTGAACTTGCATGTTGTTATTTCTGTCTTTTTCAACTTCAATTGTAGCTACATCTTGAAAAATATCTTTTTCTAAAATGGCTTGAATAACAATTAGGTGAGTATTGCCCTCAACAGATTCAATGACTCTTAAATAATCAACTCGATGGTCGTCATTTAAGTCTAAATTAGAAATTTTCAATTTAGGATCGTTCAAACGTTTTTCAAAATCTTCTAAATTCTCAGAATCTCCAAAAATTGATGCAACTGCTTTCAAATCTAGATTATCACTAATTTCAGAATTCGATGCGTTAACAGTAGTTTTAGTTTGTGAATGAATAGTATTCACAAATAATAAGGTAACAAAAGATAAAACAATGATTTTCGTTTTCATGATATTTGATTTTATAATTACTACTTTTTCAAAATATCCAATTATTATGCCAACTATCAATTTTAACAAAACTTAAACGTTTTATATAATATTCATGTAATTTAGCTTTTTAAAAAGTCAATTTATGAAATATCTATTTTCTCTTTTAGTTTTGGTCTTGGTTAGCTTTAATTACAAACCAATAGTATCTAATTTTAATAATAAAAGAACTTCCATTTCTCTTGATACTCTTTTTATAGATAAGATTAGTATTCGAGCAATTGAAATTGATAATAATAAGGTTTGGTATGCTGCAGATAAAAATAGATTTGGATTTGTTGATTTAATTACAAATAAACGTAAAGAACGAAAAATTAGTATTGATTCTTTGCATTTAGAATTTAGAAGTATTGCTCAAACTAAGCATTCAATTTTTATTTTAAGTGTAGGTAATCCAGCTTTATTATATAAAATTGATAAACACGATTTATCTTACAAATTAGTATATCGAGAAAATCATGAAAAAGTATTTTATGATGCCATTCATTTTATTGATAACAAAAAAGGCATCGCAATTGGTGATCCAATAGAAGACACATTTTCAATAATTACAACTATTGACGGTGGTGAAACATGGAATAAACTTTCCAATAATAATTTACCAAAACTATCACCAGGAGAGGCAGCATTTGCAGCAAGTAATACTAATATTTGTATAAGAGGAAATAGGATATTTTTGGTTTCTGGAGGTGTAAAATCTCGAATATTTGTAAGTGATGATTTTTGTAAATCGTGGAAAGTTTATGAAACTCCTATAATTCAAGGGAAATCGATGACAGGAATTTTCTCTGCCGATTTCGTAAATGAAAAAATTGGAATTATTGTTGGAGGAAACTACGAAGCACAATTAGACAATAATTCAAACAAAGCCATAACATTTGACGGAGGTCAAACATGGAAATTAATTGCTATTAATCAGGGCTTTGGATATTCTTCTTGCGTTCAATTTTTCCCTAATTCTGATGGTAATAAAATAATCAGCGTTGGAACAACCGGTATATTTAGCACTAATAATCAAGGCGATACTTGGAATAAATTATCAGATGATAAAGATACGTATACCCTAAGATTTAAAGATTCAAATACTGCTTTTTTGGCTGGAAAAAATAAGTTGGTTAGAATGAAATTTTAATAATTTTAACTCAATTTATTCGAAATCAGACTGATGAATTCTTTTCTAGTTTTATCTTTTTCAAACGCTCCTGTGAATGAAGAGGTTGTAGTGTAGGAATTCTGTTTTTGGATCCCTCTCATTTGCATACACATGTGTTGTGCTTCAATAACAACAGCTACTCCAAGCGGGTTTAACGCCTCTTGAATGCAGTTTTTGATTTCGTCAGTTAATCTTTCTTGGACTTGCATTCTTCTGGCAAATGCATCAACAATTCGTGGGATTTTACTTAATCCTACAATTTTTCCATTTGGAATATAGGCCACGTGTGCTTTCCCAAAAAAAGGCAACATATGGTGTTCACACATTGAATAAAGTTCTATGTCTTTTACCACAATCATTTGCTGGTGGTCTTCAGTAAACAAAGCCGATTTTAATATTTCTAGCGGATTTAAATCGTAACCATGAGTAAGGAACTGCATGGCTTTGGCAACTCTTTCAGGTGTTTTTTGAAGTCCTTCTCGATTTACATCTTCACCTAAATTTTCTATTATTGTTTTATAGTTTTCGGATAATGAATCAATTAATTTTGTATCGTAAATCTCAATTTTTTCGTAACTTTTCATTCGTTTATTTAATTATATTTTAAAACTTACAATCCCATAATCCATTTCAAAAACTTGTCCTGATATTGATTTTGCACTATCTGACATTAAAAATTGAGCCATTCCTGCAACTTCTTCTGGAGCTAAATATCCTTTCATAGGATGTCTTTCAATCATGTTTTCTTTCATTCTATCATTTCTAAGAATAGCTGAAGATAAAGAGGTTTCAGTAATAGTTGGTGCAATTGCATTTACCCTAACTGTTGGTGCTAACTCCGCTCCAAGGGATTTTACTAGTCCTTCAACACCTGATTTTGCAGTTGCAATACTTGCATGAAAAGGCATTCCCAATTTTGCTGCAACGGTACTAAATAGTATTATTGAAGGGTTTGTTCCTTTTTTGAGTGTTGGTAAATATTTTTGGATTGATTTTACAGCTCCAATTACATTAATTTCAAAATCGTTTCTGAAATCATCAATTCCTAAACTCATTATAGGTTTTAAATTGATTGACCCTGGGCAATAAATTAATACATCAACTTGATCAATATCAGGAAGTTCAGCTGATAACACGTCCAATTGATAATTTGTTAAATTAGGATGTGAAACTTCAGGTAAGTTTCTACTAATATTAGTAACCTTATTATTTTCAATTGCTTGTTTTAGAATTTCATTTCCAATTCCTTTACTACCACCAATGATTACTATATTTTTCATTTATCTTTTAGCTATTTTATTATTGTTTATTAGTCTTTGTTGGGTGCATTTAAATCTCCCTTCCCGAAAATCACGAAGTTTTTCATGCTTTGTTTTGCGACCTTGAACTCTAGCCCGCCACATTCGAAAACTTGAGGGTTTCATTTCTCTTCGCATCAAAT
>CALPLL020000131.1 GCA_943324395.2 Rhizobium sp. Q54 | reverse complement strand
GATCACGACACGCTCACGGACATCATAAGTTTCGACTATTCCGTTGGAAATGAGATAAATGGAGATATTTTTGTGTCTGTTGAAAGGGTAAAAGAGAACGCATCCGACTTCAATGTTACTTTCCAAGAAGAAATCCAACGCGTTTTGGTCCATGGAATTTTGCATTATTGCGGATACAAAGATAAAACCGAATCCGACGAGCTTGTTATGAGAACTAAAGAGGAAGAAAAAATGAAAATGTTTCACGTGGAACAATAATTTTCAGAAGCGAATTTTTAGGCTTCTCGAGAATTTATTTTCCCGCTTTCATTCCAAATCTCTCGAAAAAATTCTCGAGGATTTTCCCTTCAATCGGGGCTAATTATTTTTTGTATTTTTGCATTTGAATTGTCAGAAAAAAATGTTTCACGTGGAACATAGTTATAACGATTATTAAATAAAAAGAAATTGTTTCAAGATACTTACGATGTTATTGTTGTTGGTGCAGGCCATGCCGGTTCAGAAGCCGCTGCCGCTGCCGCGAATTTAGGATCCAAAACTTTATTGGTTACCATGAGCTTACAAAACATTGCCCAAATGTCTTGTAATCCAGCCATGGGAGGAATTGCAAAAGGACAAATTGTAAGAGAAATAGACGCGCTTGGAGGTTATTCAGGAATTGTTTCTGATAAAACCGCGATCCAATTCAAAATGCTAAATAAGTCAAAAGGTCCTGCAATGTGGTCTCCAAGAGTTCAAAGCGACCGTATGCGTTTCGCAGAAGAATGGAGATTGATGTTGGAGCAAACCCCAAATCTTGACTTTTATCAAGAAATGGTGGCTGGTTTAATTATCGAAAACGGACAAATAAAAGGAATCAAAACCTCATTAGGAATTCAAATAAAAGCGAAAACCGTAGTGCTTACTAACGGAACTTTTCTAAACGGTTTAATACATATTGGAGAAAAACAATTCGGAGGAGGTAGGGCCGGAGAAAGCGCTTCTTATGGAGTAACTGAAGATTTGGTTAATGCTGGTTTTGAATCCGGAAGAATGAAAACAGGCACGCCTCCAAGAGTAGACGGAAGGTCATTGGATTATTCCAAAATGAATGAAGAAAAGGGCGATTTAAAACCTGATAAATTCTCGTATTCAGATAGCACCAAACCCCTTACCCTTCAGAAATCATGCTATATGACCTATACTTCTTTAGATGTTCACGATATTTTAAGAGAAGGGTTTGATAGGTCCCCAATGTTTAACGGAAGAATTAAAAGCCTTGGCCCGCGTTATTGTCCTTCAATAGAAGATAAAATTAATCGCTTTGCCGACAAAGAAAGACATCAACTATTTGTTGAACCAGAGGGGTGGAATACAGTTGAAGTTTATGTAAACGGGTTTTCTACTTCCTTGCCGGAAGACATCCAATTTAAAGCTTTAAGTTCAGTTATAGGGTTCGAAAAAGTTAAGTTTTTCAGACCTGGTTATGCTATAGAATACGATTATTTTCCGCCTACACAATTAAAACATACCTTAGAAACGAAGCTAGTTGAAGGGTTATATTTTGCAGGACAAATAAACGGCACAACGGGTTATGAAGAAGCCGCTTCACAGGGTTTAATGGCAGGAATTAATGCTGCTTTAAAAGTTCAAGAAAAAGCGCCTTTAATTTTGAAAAGAGACGAGGCTTATATTGGTGTTTTAATAGACGATTTAATTACTAAAGGTACAGAAGAGCCTTATAGAATGTTTACTTCTAGAGCGGAATTCAGAACCCTTTTACGTCAAGATAATGCCGATTTTAGACTGACGCCGCTTTCACATGAAATTGGTTTGGCTTCGGAAAAGCGTCTACGAAGAATGGAACACAAGTTAAATGAATCTGAGAAAATGGTCGCTTTTTTCAAAGAAACCAGCATTACACCAGCAGAAGCAAATCCTATTTTAGAAGCAAAAGAAACCGCCTTAATTGATCAGTCTGACAAGATGTTTAAAATGTTTTCTCGCCCTCAAATTGACCTTGAAGACATGATGAAATTAGACAAGGTTAATGACTACATAGAAGCAAATGATATCGATTTGGAGATTTTGGAACAAGCAGAAATCCAAGTTAAATATTCAGGTTATATTGAAAAGGAAAGAAACAACGCGAATAAATTATTGCGTTTGGAAGACTTAAAAATACCCGAAGATTTCGATTATAATAATATCAAGTCTATGTCGATAGAGGCAAAACAAAAGTTATCAAAAGTCCGGCCTGTAACCATTTCACAAGCATCTAGAATTAGTGGTGTTTCGCCAAGTGACATTTCTGTTTTGTTAATCTATATGGGACGATAGTCAATTTAGATCTTAGATTTTAGCATTTTGAAATTAATATGTTCCACGTGAAACTACTTCGTTAAAGACCGCTATTATTAAGTTGTTTCGAATTTCAGTTTATAATACCAAGTTTAAAATATGGATATTTCAAATAAAAAACATTTTCTTACCGTAACTGATTATTCTGTTTCTAAGGAAACTTTCGAATTGTATTACGATCAAGAATTAGACATGTTAATTACATCCCCGCAACCTTCCTCTGAAAATTTAGGGAGATATTATGAAAGCAATGATTATATTTCTCACACCGATTCAAAGAGATCAATTTTTGAAAAAGCGTATCATTTTGTTAAAGGGATTGCTTTAAAAAATAAATTAAATTTGATTAATAATTGCAGTTCTTCAAAAGGTAATTTATTAGATATTGGAGCTGGAACAGGAGACTTTTTGTTAACCGCAAAACAAAATGGCTGGAATACAATCGGAGTTGAACCTAGCGAAAAAGCAAAAGGAATTGCTATTGGAAAAGGAATCAAATTTTCGAATTCAACTAACGAATTAGAAAGTAATTCTTTTGACGTAATCACAATGTGGCATGTTCTAGAACACGTTCCAAATTTGGACCTACAAATCAAAGAATTAAAAAGATTGATTAAACCAAATGGAACTATAATTATTGCCGTTCCAAATTTTAAATCCTACGACGCAAAATATTATGGTAAGTTTTGGGCAGCTTTTGATGTGCCAATTCACTTTTGGCATTTTTCCAAAACAGCGATTAAATTACTTTTTGAAAAAGAAAATGTCAAATTAGAAAAAGTGCTTCCGATGAAGTTTGATTCTTTTTATGTGAGTTTGCTTTCTGAAAAATATAAAAATGGAAAAATGAATTTTGTAAAAGCAATTTGGATTGGTTTATTGTCAAATATTAAAGCCAATCGCAGTTCTGAGCATTCTTCTCACATTTATGTATTAAAAAACAATGAAAAAGCGATTTAAAGCGATTTAACAGGTGTTTTTTACTCTTAATATAAGTTTTATTGTCGTTTTTCTAAAACCAGCGGAAACGCGCTTAAATAAACTTGGTTTTTATAGCTTATTATTATTGAAAATCAAAAAACAATCGCAAAAACTTATAGTTTATAAATTGAGCAATATTTAAACATTTAAGTTATTTAATTTAAAATTTATACTTTTACAAACAATTAAAAAATCAATTTAAAAAAAGGATGAAAAAATCATTAGTAATTATCGCAATCGCATTTTCAATTATCTCATGTAATAAAACTGCTGAAGTTGCAACAACAAAAACCGCTTACGTAGACACCTCTAAATTAATGATCGAGTATACAGAAGCTAAAGACATCGAAGCTAAATACAAAGCCAAATCAGAAGAAATGGGAAGAGAGCTTGAAGCTGAAATTGCAAAATTTAAAACGGAAGCAGCAAGCTTTCAAAAAAATGCACAAATGAACGGCCAGGCTTGGGCACAACAAAAAGGGGCTGAATTACAAAAAAGAGAACAACAATTGCAATATGCGCAACAATCAATTGCACAACAATTGCAACAAGAAAGTGGAGTAGAAATAGATTCTGTAGTTAGTGATGTTAAAAAATTCATCAAATCTTACGGTAAAGAAAAGGGATACTCTTATATTTATGGGACTGGCGATGCTGCTTCAGTTTTGTACGCTGAAGAAAAATACGACATCACAAAAGAAATTATTAAGCTTTTAAACGACAAGTATAAATCTTCTAAATCAGAAGATAAAACAGACGTTAAAGCAGAAGCTAAAAAAGAAATTCAAGCTTTAGAAAAAAAGAAATAGTAGTTATCTCACAATTTTTAAATGCCTTCAATCGAAGGCATTTTTTATTTATAATAATTTATAATTAAAATATAAATTGTACATTCAGCATCTAATTTACAACAATGCAAACGATATCCGAAGCCGCCCAATTTACTTTAAAATTTATCAATCAAACCAACCGGTCTGTTTTTTTAACAGGAAAAGCAGGAACGGGTAAAACCACTCTTTTAAAAGAGATAATTAAAACCACTCACAAAAATACCGTTGTGGTTGCGCCAACAGGAATTGCAGCGTTAAACGCAGGAGGAGTTACGATTCATTCCATGTTCCAACTGCCTTTCGGAGGATTTATTCCTGATAATTCGGCCCCACATTTTTCGGATAGCATAAAATTTGAAACCAAAAGCACACTAGTTAGACACTTCAAAATGAGCGGTTTAAAAAAAGCGGTCATTCGAAATATGGAGTTGATGATTATTGACGAAGTGAGTATGTTGCGCGCCGATTTACTAGACGCGATCGATTTTATGATGCAATCTGTTCGTAAAAAGAAAGTGCCTTTTGGAGGTGTTCAAGTTCTATTTATAGGGGATTTATTGCAATTGCCACCCGTAATTCGAGAGGAAGAATGGAGTACATTGAGAAAATATTATAACGGGAAATTCTTTTTTCACTCGCATGTAATCCAGCAAAACCCGCCACTATATATTGAATTATCAAAGATATTTAGACAATCGGACGATGCGTTTATTTCGATTTTGAATAATCTTAGAAACAACCAAATTTCAAATCAGGATATTGCTGTTTTAAATCAATATGTAAAACCAAATTTCGATTTAAATAACAATAAAGGATACATCATTCTCACCACGCACAATGCCAAAGCCGACGCTATAAATGCAAAAGCACTGGAAGATTTAGATGGAAAATTAATGACTTTTAATCCTGAAATTGTCGACGATTTCCCAGATAAAATTTATCCGATAGAACATAATTTACAATTGAAAGTTGGTGCTCAAATTATGTTTGTAAAAAACGATCCGTCCTTTGAGAAAAAATATTTCAATGGCAAAATGGGTTTCATAAAATCACTATCAAAAAATGAAATCCTCGTTCATTTTCCAGAAGAAGATTTAACCATAGAAGTTGAAAAATTTGAATGGCAAAATATCCGTT